>NZ_KK366015.1:11503-213464 GCF_000686785.1 Rhodococcus sp. UNC363MFTsu5.1 | reverse complement strand
GGATCAGATCCGCTCGATGATGGTGCCGGTGGCGAGCGCGCCGCCCGCGCACATCGAGATCAGCGCGGTCGAGGCGTCGCGGCGCTCGAGCTCGTGCAGGGCGGTGGTGATCAGGCGCGAACCGGTGCTGCCGACGGGATGGCCGAGCGCGAGCGCGCCGCCGTTGACGTTGACCTTGTCCATGTCCGGTCCGTGCACCTGGGCCCAGGACAGCGCGACGGAGGCGAAGGCCTCGTTGACCTCGAACAGGTCGAGGTCGCCGATCTTCATGCCGGCCTTCTCGAGCACCTTGGCGGTCGCCTGGACCGGGCCGTCGAGGTGGAACTCGGGCTCGGCGCCGACCAGCACCTGGGAGACGATCCGGGCGCGGGGCTTGAGGCCGAGGGCCTTGGCACGGTCGGAGTCCATCAGCAGCACCGCGGCGGCGCCGTCGGAGATCTGCGACGAGGTGCCCGCGGTGTGGATGCCGCCCTCGATGACCGGCTTGAGCTTGGCGAGGGACTCCGCGGTGGTGTCGCGCAGGCCCTGGTCGCGGGAGACGACCGTGGTCTCGGAGGTCGGCAGCTTGTCCTCGCCGATGACCGGCGCGGTCACGGGCAGCACCTCGCGGTCGAAGCGGCCCTCGGCCCACGCCTGCTTGGCCAGCGCCTGCGACCGGACGCCGAGCGCCTCGATGTCCTCGCGGGTCAGGCCGCGACGCTTCGCGATCCGCTCCGCCGCCTCGAACTGGGCGGGCAGGTCGATGTCCCACGACGCCGGGCGCCGCGGGCCGGCCTCGGTGCCGACGTTGGCGCCGAGCGGGACCTGGCTCATCTGCTCGACGCCGCAGGCGATGCCGACGTCGATGGCACCGGTCGCGATGAGTCCGGCGATCAGATGGTTGGCCTGCTGCGCGGAGCCGCACTGGCAGTCGATGGTGGTGGCGCCGACCTGCCACGGCAGACCCGCCGCCAGCCAGGCGGTGCGGGTGACGTTGTTGGACTGCGCGCCGGCCTGGGTGACGCAGCCGCCGATGACCTGCTCGACGATGGCGGGGTCGACGCCCGCCCGCTCGAGGATTCCGACCTGGACCGCACCGAGGGTCTCCGCCGCATGCAGGCCGGACAGCCATCCGCCTCGCTTGCCGATCGGGGTACGGACTGCCTCGACGATAACTGGTGTGCCCACGGCGGGCTCCTTTCAACGTGTCTACAAAAAGTAGAACAGGTTCTCCCCATTGAGCAAGGAGAATGGGCCCAGTTCTTTGCCTAGTCTTTCCCCCAACGAAGCTCTATGCTTCAATCTTTGTAGAACGTGTTCCACATCACGCGCGGCGCCGATCGCGATGGCAGGAGACAACAGTGGCACAGCCCAACATTCCCGCGGGATTCGACTTTACGGACCCCGATATCTACGCGCACCGGCTGCCGGTGGAAGAACTCGCCGAGGTCCGCAAGGCCGAGCCGGTGTTCTGGGTCGAGCAGCCCGACGGTGTCGGCGGGTTCAACGACGGTGGCTACTGGCTGGTCACCCGGCACGAGGACATCCGCGACGTGTCGATGCGCAGCGACGTGTTCTCCACCTGGGAGAACACCGCCATCCCGCGCTTCGCCGACGACATGCAGCGTGAGCAGATCGAGCTCCAGCGCTTCGTGCTCCTGAACAAGGACGCGCCGGAGCACACCAAGCTGCGCAAGCTGGTCTCCCGTGGCTTCACCCCCCGCGCGATCAACGGCATCAAGGAAGAGCTGCGGGACCGCGCGGAGGCCATCGTCAAGGCCGCCGCCGCCGAGGGCAGCGGCGACTTCGTCACCCAGGTCGCGGCCGAGCTGCCGCTGCAGGCCATCGCCGAGCTGATCGGTGTGCCGCAGGAGGACCGGGGCAAGGTCTTCGAGTGGTCCAACCAGATGACCTCGTACGACGACCCCGAGTTCGCCGACATCGATCCGGCCGCCGCGTCGATGGAGATCCTCGGGTACGCGTACCAGATGGCCGAGGCCCGCAAGGAGAACCCGGCCGACGACCTCGTCACCACTCTCATCGAGGCGGACGTCGACGGCGACGTGCTCAGCCCGGAGGAGTTCGGCTTCTTCGTGATCGTGCTCGCGGTGGCCGGTAACGAGACCACCCGCAACGCCACCACGCACGGCATGAAGGCCTTCATGGACAACCCCGAGCAGTGGGAGCTGTACAAGAAGGAGCGGCCGAAGACCACGGCCGACGAGATCATCCGCTGGGCCACCCCGGTCGCCGCCTTCCAGCGCACCGCGCTCGAGGACACCGAGATCGGCGGTGTGGCGATCAAGAAGGGCCAGCGCGTGGTGATGAACTACGTGTCGGCGAACTTCGACGAGGAGGTGTTCGAGAACCCGGAGAAGTTCGACATCCTGCGCGACCCGAACCCGCACCTGTCGTTCGGCGGCACGGGCGCCCACTACTGCCTCGGTGCCAACCTGGCGCGCATGGAGATCGACCTGATCTTCAACGCGATCGCGGATTTCCTGCCGGACATCGTCGAGGCCGGCGAGACCCGTCGACTGCGCTCCGGCTGGCTCAACGGCATCAAGGAGTACCAGGTCGACTACAAGACCGGCGGTTGCCCGGTCGCCCACTAGGGCGGTCGATCCACCAGCACCATCCGGCAGCGCCGGCGCGGTCACCGCGCCGGTGCTGCCGTTTTCGTTCCAGGTCGGCCGGTGGCCTCAGCCGCGCAGCCAGTTGTCCCATGCGGGCGCCACCAGTTCGAACAGGGCCGTGTAGCCGGCGGACCGCGGGTGGGCGCCGTCGCCATCGCGCACCTGCTGACGCCAGACGTTGTGGTTCTCCAGTGCGGTGAACACGTCGACGAAGGCGCAGCCGCGTTCCTCGCAGACCTCGCGAAAATCATTGTTGAGCATGAGGATCCGGTGGTTGTGCGCCGCGTCGTGTACGGGCGGCGGGCCGACGAAGAGGACCGGCGCGTCCCCGGCGACGTCCAGGCAGTGGGTCAGATTCGCCCGCGAGGTGTCGGCCGGGACCCGACGGCCGCCATCCGTGGCGGTCGCATCGTTGACCCCGAACGAGAACACCAGACGCAGCTCCGTGTCCGCGGGCCTGCGGCGCTCGACCTCCTCGCGTAGCCGTGCTCGGATGTCGGTCGAGGTGTCGCGTCGGATCCCCAGGTTGTAGCCGGTGGCCGGTCTTCCCGCCTGCGCGCTGCGGGCCAGTAGCCGGCCGGTCCAGCCGAGCGCGGTCTCGTCGCCGACGCCCGCGACGAAAGAGTCGCCGACGAAACAGATCCGGAGATCCTCCGATTGCCACTGCACTGAATGTCGTCCTTCCGATCGGCTGCGGTCGGACCCACCCTGCCGTGAAACGAGAAGGACCGCACCTCGATTTACGAGGTGCGGTCCTTCCTGCGTTCGTGCGAACTACAGCTTGACGAGCGTCTTCATCGCCCGGTCGACCTCCCAGAAGGCCCGAATCGACTGCAGCTTGCCCTCGTCGTTCACCCGGTAGATGAACACGCCCTCGGCATCGATCTGGTTTCCAGCCACGACGGACCGGATGCTGCCGATGTAGACCATCTCGTCACCGCACTGCAGGGTGTCCCTGATGTCGAAGGTCAGCGACTCGGTGGTCGCGATGGTCATGTCGTAGAAGCGGGCGATGGCCTCCCGGCCATGGTGACCCTTGCCCTCGGGGTCGAAACCCGAAGGGCCGACAGGGTCCTCGACCCAGCCGTCCTCCGCGAACAGCGCCAGCCACTCCTCCTTGCGCTTGCCGCTCGCGGCGGCCTGGGACGCGCGCGAGGCGATCCGGACGGGGTGCTCCGTCGCGGTATCGGTCATGACGCACCTCCCGCGATGTGGTCGGCCGCGAACTTGCGCAACGAGTCCTGCTTCGCCTCGAGCGGGCCGTCGAAGGGCACGCCGTCGAAGATCCACGGCACCACGATGGAATCGGTGATGCCCGCGTCGGCGAGCTCGGCATAGCCGTCCTTGCCGAAGCGATCGATGCACACGGCCTGCATCTCGAAAGGCTCATCGGCACGGCCGTATTCGGCCCGCAGATCATCGAGCTTGCGCTTGGTCTCGACGAGGTCCTTGAACTTCATCATTGCCGAGGTCCAGCCGTCGCCGACCCGGGCCGCCCGGCGCAGCGCCACGTCGGTGTGTCCGCCGACGTAGAACGGCACCGGCTTGCTCGGCGCGGGGCTGATCTGCAGCCGGTCGAAATCGTAGAACTCGCCGTGGAACTCGACCATGCCGCCCGCGAGCGTCAACTTGATGATCTCGATCATCTCGTCGACGCGGGCGCCGCGCTTCTTGAACGGCACGCCGCACCACTCGAACTCCTCCGGTGCCCAGCCGATCCCGACGCCGAAACCGAACCGGTTCCCGGTCAGGTTCGCCACCGACCCGACCTGCCGCGCGAGCAGCAGCGGGTTCCGCGACCCCAGCTTCAGCACGTTCGTGTAGAAGCCGATGGTGGAGGTGGCCGCGCCCAGCGCCGCCGCGGCGATCAGCGGATCCACCCACGGGGTCTCGGCGTTCCACATCCGGGAGCCGTCGGGGGTGTACGGGTAGTCGGCCGCCGCCGTCTCCATGTAGAACAGCGAGTCCGGCAAGGCGATATTGGCGAACCCGCACTCCTCGGCGGTCTGTGCGAGCGGGATGAGCTGATCGAGCGGGCTCATCGCGATTCCGACGGTGAACTTCACGGCGCGTCCCTTCTAGTTGGTCGGGCGGTCGGTACCGACCACCCACATCGCGAAGTACTGCGAGCCACCGCCGTACGCATGACCGAAGGCCTTGCGTGCGCCGTCGACCTGGTGGTCACCGGCCCGCTCCATCACCTGCATCGCGGACTCGGCATAGCGGATCATGCCGGAGGCGCCGATCGGGTTCGACGAGAGCACGCCGCCCGACGCGTTGACCGGCATCTGCCCGCCGATGGCGGTCTCGCCTGCCTCGGTGAACTTCCAGCCCTGGCCCTCCGGCACGAAGCCGAGGTTCTCCAGCCACATCGGCTCGAACCAGGAGAACGGCACGTAGATCTCGGCCTCGTCGATCTCGGTGAGCGGATCGGTGATGCCCGCGGCCTTCCACAGCGCGGCCGCGGCGTCCCGGCCTGCCTGCGGGTTCGCGACGTTGCGGCCCGCGTACGCCAGCGGCTCGGTGCGCATCGCGGTCGCGTGGATCCATGCGACCTTGCGGCCCTCGGAGAGGATCTCCTTTGCCGCGTCCTCGTTGCCGATGACGATCGCGCAGGCGCCGTCCGACGACGGGCAGGTCTCGTCGTAACGGATGGGGTCCCAGAGCATCTGGGACGCCTGCACCGACTCGACGGTGATGTCGGCCTGCTTGAGGTGCGCGTACGGGTTCATCGCGCCGTTGCGGCGGTCCTTGACGGCGACCATCGCACCGATGTGGTCGGGAGCGCCCGATCGGCGGATGTACGAGCGCACGTGCGGTGCGAAGAAGCCGCCCGCGCCCGCGCCGACCGGCATCGTGAACGGCACCGGCGTGGACAGCGCCCACATCGCGTTGGACTCGGACTGCTTCTCCCACGACACGGCGAGCACTCGCTTGTGGACGCCGGACTGCACCAGGCTGGTCGCGACATTGCCGGTCGAGGCGCCGACCGACCCGGCGGTGTGCACGCGCAGCAGCGGCTTGCCGTTGGCGCCCAACGCATCCGACATCGCGAGCTCCGGCATCATCGACCCCTCGAACAGGTCGGGGGCCTTGCCGATCACGATGGCGTCGATGTCGTCCCAGCCGACGTGGGCGTCGGCCATCGCGCGGTCGACTGCCTCGCGGATCATGCCGGCCATCGTGACGTCGTGGCGCTTGGCGACGTAGTAGGTCTGGCCTGTGCCGAGGACGGCTGCCAATTGCTTCGCCATCAGTTGTTGCGTCCTTCCATGACTGCGACCAGGTTCTGCTGCAGCACAGGGCCACTGGTGGCGTGGGCGAGGGTGCGCTGCGCGTCACCGCTCATGATCTTCCGTGCCGCGTAGCCGATGCGCTCGAGGCCGCCGGAGAACATCGGGTTGCCGGTCAGCGGACCGCCCGACGGGTTGATCGTGGTGGCATCGGTCAGCCCGATCGCCTCGCGCAGGATGATCTCCTGATGCGTGAACGGGGCGTGCAGCTCGGCGACGTCGATGTTCGAGACCTCACCACCGGTCGCGGCGCGGGCGGCGGCCGCGGTCGACGGCGACGTGGTCAGGTCACGCGATCCGATGACGGGGGAGTCGATCCGATGCTCGATACCGGTGATCCACGCGGGCCGCTCACACAGCTCGCGGGCGCGGTCGCCGCGGGCCAGGATGATCGCGGCCGCACCGTCGGTGATCGGCGCGCAGTCGTGCGCGCGCAGCGGGTCCGCGACGTACTCGGACGCCAGCAGGGTCTCGATGTCGACGTCGCCGGAGAGCTGCGCGTCCGGGTTGCTCTTGGCGGCGGCGCGGCTGCGCTTGGCGATCTGCGCCATGTCCTCGGCCGTCCACTTGCCCGACTCGAGCCCGAGCCGGGCCTGCAGGCCTGCCATCGAGACGGAGTCCGGCCACAACGGGGCGACCAGGTACGGGTCGGTCTGCATCGCGAGGATCTGCCGCAGGTTGCCTGCGGAGGACTTGCCGAAGCCGTACACCAGCGCGGTGTCGACCTCGCCGGTCATGATCTTGACCCAGGCCTCGTACAGCGCCCAGGCGGCGTCCATCTCGACGTGCGACTCGTTGATCGGCGGCACGGCGCCGATCGAGTCGATCGCGGAGATGAACGAGAACGAGCGTCCGGCCAGGTAGTCGGACGATCCCGAGCACCAGAAGCCGATGTCGGACTTGGTGATTCCCAGCTCGGAGTACAACTGCTGGAAGCAGGGGACGAGCATCTCGACACCGTTGGTGGTGCCGGTGGTCTCGCGCACATGGGGGGCCTGTGCGAAGCCGACGACTGCAATGTCTGTCATGGTCTTTTCGGCTCCTATAGGTGGTGCTTGTAGGTGTCGTAGTCCGCGTCCGGCTCACCGCTGGGACGGAAATGGGAGACGTTCCGGAGTGAGTACACCCACTCCTCCTTCGGCCGCCAGACGGCCTCGACGCGCATGCCCATCCGGACCTCGGCGGGATCGACCTCGAGGATCAGGTGCAGGAACGGGATGTCCGCGCCGTCGAGCAGGACATAGGCCGCGACATACGGGGGCTTGATCGACTGGCCCAGGAACGGGACGTTGACGATGCAGAAGGTCGTGATGACGCCCTTGTCGGACACCTCGACCTGCTCCTTGGTCGGCATGCCGTCGGTCGGGTTGGCGCCGCGCGGCGGCACGTAGACCTTGCCGTTCGCGTCGGTGCGGCCACCGATGATCTTGCCCTCCATCAGGCCGAGGAGGTAGTAGGTCTCCTCGAACGAGGCGGTGTGCGTGTAGTGCAGGTCGATCGGGGTGACGATGTCGGTGACGGGCTCGCCTGCGGACGGCGCCGGGGTCGACTCGCTCTCGCCGGGTTCGAAGCACGCGATGTCGCGGATGTGCCCGGTGCGCTCGTCGGCCCAGCGGACCCGCACGCGCATACCGGTGCTCATCGCGTCCGCCGATCCGGCGTCGACGGCGTGCAGGATCGACGTGTCGGCGCCGTCCAGCTTGACCAGCGCCCACGCGAACGGGTGGCTCAGCGGCTGACCCTCGATGGGATCGGGCATCCACGTCCAGCTGACGACCGTGCCGGTGTCCGAGACGTCGACGAAGTCGGTCATCGGCTCGTGGGTGGTGGGATCGAACTCCGTCGGCGGCACGTGGACGCGACCATCGGAGCCACGGGCGCCCACGACCCTTCGGTCGCGTAGGCCGGTGACGAACGCTCCGATGGTCGGTCCAACGGACCGCGTGTAGTCGAATTTGAGATTTAGTGGTGCCCTCAGGGGCTGCTCGGCCACTTGGGTCTTTTCAGGGGTCACAAAGTCGAGTAGAACAGGTTCTTATTCCACTGGCAATAGTCACTGTTGAACTGGAGGATTTTCGTGAAGCTTGGGTTGCAACTCGGATACTGGGGCGCGCAGCCCCCCGCCAACGCCCAGGAGTTGGTGACCGAGGCCGATACGGCGGGATTCGATGCGGTCTTCTCGGCCGAGTCCTGGGGCAACGACGCGTTCACCCCGTTGGCCTGGTGGGGCTCGAGCACCGAGCGGATCCGGCTCGGCACCTCGGTGGCGCAGCTGTCCGCAAGGACGCCCACCGGCGCCGCGATGCACGCGCTGACCCTCGACCACCTCTCCGGTGGCCGTGCGATCCTCGGCCTCGGCGTCTCCGGGCCGCAGGTCGTCGAGGGCTGGTACGGACAGCCCTTCCCGAAGCCGCTGGCGCGCACAAGGGAGTACGTCTCGATCGTGCGACAGGTGCTCGCGAGGGAGGCGCCGGTGACCAACGACGGCCCGCACTACCCGCTGCCGTTCCAGGGCGAGGGGGGCATGGGCCTCGGCAAGCCGCTCAAGCCGATCACCCATCCGCTGCGCGCTGACCTGCCGATCTGGCTCGGTGCGGAGGGGCCGAAGAACGTCGCGCTGACCGCCGAGATCGCCGACGGCTGGCTGGCGATCTACTACACCCCGCGCCTGGCGCCGATGTACAACGAATGGCTCGACGAGGGCTTCGCGCGCCCCGGCGCCCGGCGCAGCCGCGAGGACTTCGAGATCGCGGCCACCTGCCAGGTCGTCATCACCGACGACCGGGCGGCCGAGATCGCGAAGCTCAAGCCGATCACCGCGCTCTACGTCGGCGGGATGGGCGCCCCCGAGCTGAACTTCCACGCCCAGGTGTACACCCGGATGGGCTACGGCGAAGAGGTCAAGGAGATCGGCAAGCTGTTCCTGTCGGGCCGCAAGGAGGAGGCGGCCGCGATCGTCCCGGACCAGATGGTCACCGACACGATGATCATCGGCAACGTCGACGAGGTGCGGACCCAGGTCAAGCAGTGGGAGGAAGCCGGCGTCACCATGCTGTTGGTGACCTGTCGGAACGTCGAGCACATGCGCCAGCTCGCGGCGGCGGTCAACCCGGCCTGATGTGAGTGGAACACGTTTCAGGATCGGGCCCCTGGTCGCCGAATCGGCAACCAGGGGCCCGATCCGTGGGACGGGTCAGCTGGTGTCTCGATCCTCCCCGGTCGCCAAGTCGCCGCAGTCGACTCGTCGCACGCGACCGGCGTGCTCGCGAAGGTAGGGGAGGGCGCCCTCGTCGCCCGCCGCCGTTGCCGCCACCGCGGCCCAGTGAGCGCGGGCCATCACGACGGGATGACCGGGGCTGGCCCCGTAGTGGGCCCGCGCGAGCCCGCTCTCGGTGGCGGCCGCGGCGGCGATGACCCGGGCGACGGCATCGGCGTGCACGTCCGGTAGGTCGACCAGGTGGATGGCGGCGTAGTCCGCGCCCGGGTCGGCGGAGGCGGCCGTGAGGCCTGCCCGCAGCGAGGCGCCGACCCCCTCGCGCCAGTCGGGTGCGTACACGATCTCCGCGCCGTGTGGCACCTCGGTGTCCGCCGCGCCGAGCACGACGATGACCCGGGAGCAGCCCCCGCCCCGCAGCGCCGCGACAGCGGTGCGCAACCAAGCGCCCTGATGCGCCAAGACCTTTGGCATGCCGTACCGGCTGCCCTGGCCCGCGGCAAGCAAAACCCCGACGACCCGGTGCTGTGTCGTCGGGGTTTGCATGTCGTTGCAGGGGAGGCCGGTCGCTACTTGCCCTGGAACTTCGGGGCGCGCTTCTCGGCGAACGAGCGCGGACCCTCCTTGGCGTCGTCGCTCTTGAACACCTCGGCACCGATCTCGGCTTCGAGCTTGAAGGCCTCTTCCTCGTGCATGCCCTCGGTGACGCGAATGGTCTTGAGGATCGCCTGGACGGCGATCGGGCCGTTGGCGGCGATCGCGTCGGCGATCTCGAGCGCCTTGGTCAGCGCCTGTCCGTCCGGGACGACATGGCCGATCAGGCCGAGTTCCTTGGCCTCGGGCGCGGGGACGTTCCTGCCGGTGAGCAGGATCTCGGCGGCGACGGTGTAGGGGATCTGGCGGACGAGGCGGACCGCGGAACCGCCGAGCGGGAACAGTCCCAGCCGCGCCTCGGAGACGCCGAACTTGGCGCCCTCGCCTGCGACCCGGATATCGGTGCCCTGCAGGATCTCGGTGCCACCTGCGATGGCCGCGCCCTCGACCGCGGCGATCAGCGGCTTGGTCAGCCGGCGGCCCTTGAGCAGCGCGGGCAGCTTGGTCAGGTCCATGGTGCCCTTGGCGAACGTGTCGCCGGGGGCGTTCTTGTTCATCGCCTTGAGGTCCATGCCCGCGCAGAACGTGCCACCGGCGCCGGTCAGGATCGCGACCCGGATGTCGGGATCATTGTCGACCTGGTCCCAGGCCTCGGTCATGATCGCCATCATCTCGCCCGACAGGGCGTTGCGGGCCTCGGGGCGGTTCATCGTCACGATGAGGACGTGACCGCGCTTCTCGACGAGGCAGTGCGGGGACTGTTCCGAAATGTCGGAAATCTCGGCTGTGGTGGAGGACACTCTCGGCTCCCGATATCGTGTGAGTTGAGTCTCAAACTGGCTCTTGCCAGAAACGGTAACACGTTCTACTTTATGGGCGTGGCCCTAAATATCGCAGACTTCGTCGAGCACTCCATTGACCTGAATCCGGAGCGGGTGGCGCTGCTGGACAGCGACCGCGAGATCACCTATGCGCAGCTGGAGGAGCGGACCAACCGTCTCGCGCATTACCTGCAGGATCACGGTGTCAAGCCGGGTGACAAGGTGGGCATCTACAGCCGTAACACCATCGAGGCCATCGAGGCCATGGTCGCGGTGTTCAAGGCCCGCGCTGTGATGGTCAACGTGAACTACCGCTACGTCGAGAACGAGTTGCAGTACATCTTCGAGAACTCGGACATGGCCGCGCTCATCGTCGAGCGCCGGTACGCGGACAAGGTGGCCAACGTGCTGCCGAACACGCCGCTGGTCAAGTCTGTTGTCGTCGTCGAGGACGGCACCGACCTGGACTACGCCTCCTTCGGCGGTGTCGAGTACGAGCAGGCGCTGTCCGAGGGTTCGCCGGAACGTGACTTCGGCGAGCGCAGCCCCGACGACATCTTCATGCTCTACACCGGCGGCACCACCGGTATGCCGAAGGGCGTCATGTGGCGTCACGAGGACTGGTGGCGCGTGCTCGGCGGCGGCACCAACTTCGTCACCGGTGAGCGTGTCGAGGACGAGTGGGAACTCGCGAAGGTCGGCGCCGCCAACCCCGCGATGGTGCGCTTCCCCATCCCCCCGATGATCCACGGCGGCTCGCAGTCCGCGGTGTTCCACAGCCTCTTCGGCGGCGGCACCCTTGTCATGCACCCCGAGTTCGACGGCCACGCGGTGTGGCAGGTCATCGACCGCCACAAGGTCAACCTCATCTTCATCACCGGTGACGCGATGGCCCGGCCGATGCTCGACGCGCTGAAGGCGGGCAACCCGGAAACCGGTGAGCCGTACGACCTGTCGAGCCTGTACGTCATGGCCTCCAGCGCCGCCCTGTTCTCGCCCGCGCTCAAGGACGAGTTCCTCGACCTGCTGCCGAACCGGTACATCACCGACTCCATCGGCTCCTCCGAGACCGGCTTCGGCGGCCTGGCCGCAGTGACCAAGGGCGCCACCCACACGGGCGGTCCCCGAGTGAAGATCGACGCCGCGACGGTCGTGCTCGACGACGAGGGCAACGTGGTCGAGGCAGGCTCGGGCAAGGTCGGCGTGCTCGCCCGGCACGGTCACATCCCGCTCGGCTACTACAAGGACGAGAAGAAGACCGCCGAGACCTTCAAGGTCTACAACGGTGTTCGCTACTCGATCCCCGGTGACTACGCGACCGTCGAGGAAGACGGCACCGTCACCATGCTGGGCCGCGGCTCGGTCTCGATCAACAGCGGCGGCGAGAAGATCTACCCGGAGGAGGTCGAGGGCGCGATCAAGACGCATCCCGACGTCTTCGACACCCTCGTCGTCGGTGTCCCGGACGAGCGCTTCGGTCAGCGGGTCGCCGCGGTCGTCGCCACCCGCGACGGCGCTCGCCCGAGCATGAACGACATCGTGGCCGCTGCCCGCAAGGAGATCGCCGGCTACAAGGTCCCGCGCAGCGTGTGGTTCGTCGACGAGATCAAGCGTTCGCCCGCGGGCAAGCCCGACTACAAGTGGGCCAAGGCGCAGACCGAAGAGCGCGAGGCCGACGACCACCTCTCCAACGGAAACTCCTGATGCACAACGCTCTCGCCGAGAAGTTCGGCATCCAGTACCCGATCTTCGCCTTCACCCCGTCCGAGCACGTGGCGGCGGCTGTGTCGCGGGCAGGCGGACTCGGTGTGCTCGGCTGCGTGCGCTTCAACGATCCCGAGGAGCTCGAGGCCACCCTCACCTGGATGGACGAGAACACCGACGGCAAGCCGTACGGCGTCGACATCGTGATGCCTGCGAAGGTGCCGACCGAGGGTGCGGCCGTCGACCTGGACAAGCTGATCCCCGCGGAGCATCGCGCGTTCGTCGACCGCACGCTCGACGAGCTCGGGGTGCCGCCGCTCTCCGATGACGTCGAGCACGCCACCGGCGTGCTGGGGTGGCTGCACTCTGTGGCAAGGGCACAGGTCGATGTCGCGCTCAAGCACCGTCCGGCGCTCATCGCGAACGCGCTCGGGTCGCCGCCGAAGGACATCATCGACGAGGCGCATGCGCACGGCGTTCCAGTCGCGGCACTGGCCGGCGCGGTCGGTCACGCGCTGAGCCACGTGGCCAACGGTGTCGACATCGTCATCGCCCAGGGTTACGAGGCAGGCGGCCACACCGGTGAGATCGCCTCCATGGTCCTGGTGCCCGAGATCGTCGACGCGGTGGGCGATTCCGCCACCGTGCTGGCCGCGGGCGGCATCGGCAGCGGTCGGCAGATCGCCGCCGCGCTCAGCCTGGGCGCCTCGGGCGTGTGGATGGGTTCGTACTGGCTCACCGCTGCGGAGTACAAGCTGGGCAGTGCGTCGGGGGAGGGCCCGTCGGCCATCCAGCGCGCCCTGCTCGACGCGAGCTCCTCGGACACCGTCCGCTCGCGGATCTACTCGGGTAAGCCGGCGCGGTTGCTCAAGACCAAGTGGACCGAAGCCTGGTCCAAGCCGGGCGCGCCCGACGCGCTGCCGATGCCGCTGCAGAACCTGCTGGTCGCGGAGGCACACCAGCGGATCGTCGCCTCGGAGAACCCCGAGGTGGTCGCGATGCCCGCCGGTCAGATCGTCGGGCGGATGAACGAGATCCGGCCGGTCGCGGATTCGATGGCCGACCTGGTCGCCGAGTTCGAGGCGACCGTCGCGCGACTGAACAAGCTCAAGTAGGGCGCAGCCGACGAGCTGCGGAAGCTAGGCCACACGCGAAGGCCGGGTACGAACCTCGTACCCGGCCTTCGCGTTGTCCGTGCGGGACCCTCCGACCCTCCCGAACCCGGGTCGGAAAACTGATCCCGCCAACCTGTCACATTCTCTCCTCGCGGTCCGTCATAGCTGTGACGGACCACATCGTTGGACACGAAGTTCGTTCCACACGAACGACTCTGGAGGAGCAGCTATGAAGGCACGAATGGGCAACCCGGCAATGATCGTTCCCGGCGCGATGGACGCCCTGCTCGCGCTCGGCAAGGCGAGTGCGAAGGGTGGTGTGCCAGAGACGACGCACACCCTGGTCCACCTGCGGGCGAGCCAGATCAACGGCTGCAGTGTCTGCGTCGACATGCACGCGCGCGACCTGAAGAAGGCGGGCGAGTCGGACGAGCGGGTGTTCGCGGTCGGTGCGTGGCGCGAGACGCCCTACTACACCGACGCCGAGCGCGCGGCGCTGGCGCTCGCGGAGGCCGTCACCCGGCTCAGCGATCGGTCGGACGCGGTGCCGGACGAGCTGTGGGACGAGGTCGCCGATCACTACGACGAGGCGCAGATCGCGTCGCTGATCATGTCGATCGCGACGGTCAACCTCTGGAATCGCCTGAACGCCGCCACCCGTCAGGTGGCGGGCGCGGCGTGGTGAGGACCCCCGGCCGGTGAACGATGTCGGGCGGCGCGCTGACCGCGCCGCCCGACATCGCGCCGTGTCTAGGAGTTCAGCTCGGCGTCGAGCTTGGCCCGCAATTCCGGGGTGACGGGTTCGAACTCGGTTCCACCGGGCGCGCGATACCAGACCGGGTCGGCGCAGTGCCAGCGCTCGGCGCTGAGGGTGCGTCCGAGGACCTTGTAGGTGGCGGTACGGGGCAGGTCGGTGCAGACCCGGACGAAGCTCGGCAGCTGCTTCGGTCCCAGATCCTGTTGAGCGCCGAGGAATCGGGCGAACTCGGCGACGTCGAGGCCGTCCGGCGCCACGAGCGCGACGGCCACCCGGTCGCCGACCTCCGGGTCGGGAACCCCGTACGCGGCGACCTCACCGACCCGGGGATGCCTGCTGAGGATCTGCTCGATGGGCGCGGTGCCGAGGTTCTCGCCGTCGACCCGCATCCAGCCGGAGCTGCGGCCGGCGAAGTACACGAAGCCCTCGGTGTCCCGGTAACCCAGGTCGCCGCTCCAGTACTGGCCGTTCCGCACCCGCTCGGCCTCGGCCTCGGGGTTCTTGTAGTACCCGGCGAAGCTCCCGGTGCCCGCGGTGTTCACCAGCTCGCCGGTCGCGACGTCCGCATTGACGATCCGCCCGGCGGCGTCGAACTCCGCGGCGGGGCACCGAACCCCGGTGTCCGGGTCGAGCACCTCGATCCCGGGCGGGAGCAACCCGAGGGCGCCGACGGGGGTGCCAGGGCTCCGCGGGATCAGCACGCCGCCCTCGGTGGAACCGAACCCGTCGACCACCCGGACGTCGAACCGGCGCCCGAACTCGGCGATCGAGGACGGGGATCCCTCGTTGCCGTAGAGCACCTTGAGCGGGTTGTCCGCGTCGTCCGCCCTCTCGGGGGTGGCCAACACGTAGGCGAGGGGCTTGCCGACGTAGTGCGCATAGGTGGCGCCGAATCGCCGGACGTCCGGGATGAACTGGGACGCGGAGAACTTGCGGCGCAGTGCGAGATTTGCGCCGACGGCGACGGCGACCGCCCAACAGGCCATCACCGCACCGGAGTGGAACATCGGCATCGAGATGTAGGCGGTGTCCGCGGCGGACAGTCCGAACCGTTCGGCGAGCATGATGCCCGGCCCGGCCACCATGCGATGGGTCACCCGGACCGCCTTCGGATTCCCACTGGTTCCCGAGGTGAAGATCAGCATGAACAGGTCGTCACCCGCTGGTGCGGGCGACGGTTCGGCGCTGCCACGGTGCGTGGCAAGCAGATCCGACCACTCGTGGCCGTCGATGGTGAGGACACGGACGCCGCCGAGATCGAGGCCGTCGAGCAGGGCGAGACGCTCGGTGTCGGTGACCACCACCTGGCAGTCGGCGCGTGCGATGTCGCCGGCCAGCGCCTCACCGCGTCGGGTGGTGTTCAGGCCAACCACGACCGATCCGCCCAGCGCAGCGGCGCCGAGCAGGAGAGAGAACTCCGGCACGTTGTCCAGCAGCACCCCGACGTGTCGGGGTGCTGCCGGGTCGAACAGGGCCGCCAGGCCCGCCGCCAGGCCGGCGCTGAGCGCGACGTGTTCGGACCACGGAATCCTCTTGTCCTCGAAGAGAATTCCGTGGTCGTCCTCGTCTCGGAGCCGGAGCAACAGATCGGTGACGGTGGGCATCGCGGTCGTCATGTGTGCAGCCTAGGGTCAGGCAGGCACGTCGGCGAGGATCTGTCCCAGCCTGCGCAACTGCTCGGTGGCCGAGCCGAGCGCGAACTCGTTGTGCTTGGCCGCAAGGAAGTACCGGTGCACCGGGTGGTCGCGGTCGAGACCGACACCACCGTGGATGTGGATCACGGTGTGCGCGACGCGGTGGCCCGCATCGGCCGCCCAGAACTTCGCGGTCCGGATCTCCTCCTCGGCGGGCAGGTTCTCACCGAGCCGCCATGCGGCCTGCCACAGCGTGGACCGGACAGCCTTGACGTCGATGAAGGCGTCGGCCAGGCGCTGGGCCACTGCCTGGAAGCTGCCGATCGGGCGGTCGAACTGGACCCGCTCGCGGGCGTACTCCGCGACCAGTTCCAGGGCCCGCTCCAGGGTGCCGAGCTGGGTCGCGGTCAGCGCGACCGCGGCGCGGGCCAGGATCGAGTCGACGATCTCGGCGCCGCGCTCGGTGCCGCCGAGAACCTGGTCGGCGCCGACGACGGCCCCGGACAGTTCCACGAGCGACTCGGCGCTGTAGTCGGTGGTGATCTGGCGCTCGACGCGCACGCCCGGGTTGGACGGCTCGACCAGGAAGACCGCGACGCCCTCCGGGGTGGTCGCAGGCACCAGGATGACGTCCGCGAAGGCGGCGGCGGGCACGGTGATCTTGGTGCCGGTGATCGACCAGCCGTCGGCGGTGCGCTCGGCGCGGGTGACCGGCTGGGCGGGATCGAGGTTGAGTTCCTCGGCGAGCGCGACGGTGAGGACGACCTCGCCTGCGCCTGCCCGCTGGGCCAGGTCGCGCTGCGCTTCGTCGCCGTACTCGGCCAGCGCGGACGCGGCCAATACGATCGAGCTCAGGTACGGCACGGGGGAGAGAGTGCGGCCGAGCTCCAGCAGCACGCTGCTCTGCTCGAGGATGCCGAACCCGCCCCCGCCGACCGTTTCGGGGAGCGCCGCGGCGAGCACTCCCGCGTCGGCGAGCGCCTGCCAGAGCTTGTCGTCGAAACGGTCCTCGGCGGCATCGAGCTCGCGGAGGCGGTCGTTGGTGGTCAGCTTCTCGGCGATGCTCCGGGTCAGCTGTTCGAGGTCCTGCTGGGCCTCGGTACGTGTGAAGTCCATCGGAAGTCCTTGGGTACGTGGAGGGTCGGTCGGCGGATGCGGGTTACTACCGCTTCGCGGGAGGCTGACCCAGCGCCGTCATGGCGAGGATGTCGCGCTGCACCTCGTTGGTGCCGCCGCCGAACGTGAGGATCAGCGAGGAGCGGTGCATCCGCTCGACGCGTCCGCGCAGCACTGCGCCCGCGGAGTCCTGGCGCAGGTAGGCCAGCGGTCCGAGGACCTCCATCAGCAGCCGGTATGCCTCGGTCGCGAACTCGGTGCCGAAGACCTTGCACGCGGAGGCGTCGCCCTTGCTCGGGGCGTGCGCGGAAGCGACCTCCCAGTTCAGCAGCTTGAGGTACTCGGTCTTGGCGTGCACCCGAGCGAGGTTGATCTGCACCCACTCCTGGTCGATGACGCGGCTTCCGTCCGCCAGCTTGGTGTTCTGAGCCCACTCGATCGTCTGGCGCAGCGCGCCCTGGATCGGGGCGGCCGAGACCAGCGCGACCCGCTCGTGGTTGAGCTGGTTGGTCATCAGCGACCAGCCGCCGTTCTCCTCGCCGACCAGAGCAGAGGACGGCACGCGCACGTCCTGGTAGTAGGTGGCGCTGGTGTCCGGACCGGCCATGGTGTGGACGGGCGTGTACGAGAAGCCCTCTGCGGTGGTCGGCACGATGAGCATGCTGATGCCCTTGTGCTTCTTGGCCGTCGGGTCGGTGCGGACGGCGAGCCACACGTAGTCCGCGTACGCGATGAGGCTGGTCCACATCTTCTGGCCGTTGATGACGTAGTCGTCGCCGTCCTTGACCGCGGTGCTGCGCAGGCTGGCGAGGTCGGTGCCTGCGCCGGGCTCGGAGTAGCCGATGGAGAAGTGCAGTTCGCCTGCCGCGATCTTGGGCAGGAAGAACTTCTTCTGCTCCTCCGAGCCGTAGTGCATGATGGTCGGCGCGACCGAGTTGATGGTGAGGAACGGCACCGGCGCGCCTGCGATCGCGGCCTCGTCGGTGAAGATCAACTGGTCGAGCGCGGAGCGCTCCTGTCCGCCGTACTCCTTGGGCCAGCCGAGGGCCAGCCATCCGTCTCGGCCCATCTCGCGCACGACGTCGCGGTAGACGGTGCCCGAGCCGTACTCGCCGGTCTGGGCGCTGAGCGCTTCGCGACGCTCGGGAGTGATGAGCTTCGCGAAATAGGCGCGCAGCTCCTCCCGCAGCTTCTGCTGCTCGGCGCTGTAGGTGATTTGCATCGGTGCCTCTCCGGTCTCTGACACAGGTTCTAGTCTGTTTTGGTGCCGTTATCTGGTTGCGATCGGCCGAGCTGGCGAGACGCGTTTTCGGCCCGTCACTATGGGTTTTTCGCATCATTGCACAGGAGTGGAACGGGTTCTAGTCTTATGCTGGATCTGCCCGCGGGTCCAGCCCATAGACGCGCGTGCCGCAGACATCGATTCGAACGAGAAGTGAGGTTCATTCATGGAGGTCAAGGTCGATAGGGATCGCTGTGAGGCGAACGGTGTCTGCGTCGGCATCGCGCCCGACATCTTCGATCTGACGGACGACGACGAACTGGTGATCACCCAGCCCGGTGACGACGCCGACTCGGTTGCCAAGATGGAGGAGTCGGTCGCCCAGTGCCCGCGCGCTGCGCTGACCCTCGAGCGCTAACTGTTCTTGCCGGGAATAAGAACACGTTCTAGAGTGAGCGCCGTCACGGATGTGACGGCGGAACCCGCTCCGGGGACCGCATCGAAATCACGAAGGCAGTGGTGAGTTTGACTAGTCGCGAGGTAAGTCTGGACGGCAAGGTCGCAATCGTGACCGGTGGTGCGTCGGGTCTCGGCAAGGCCGAGGCGATCGGCCTCGCCAGGGCGGGCGCGAACGTCGTCATCAACGATCTGGTGGCCAACGAGAACGCCGATGCGGTCCTCGACGAGATCCAGACCCTTGGCGGCAAGGCGGTGTTCGTCCCCGGCGACATCGGCGAGCGCGCCACCGCCGACGCGTTGATGGAAGCGGCCCAGCAGGCGGGCGGCGTCGACATCGTCGTCAACAATGCGGGCATCGTGCGGGACAAGATGCTGTTCAGCATGTCCGACGAGGACTGGGACCTGGTTCTCAAGGTCCATCTGCGCGGCCACTTCCTGCTGTGCCGTAACGCGGCGGTGCACTGGCGGGCCGAGTCGAAGGCGGCGGGCGTCCCGGTCTACGGCCGCCTGATCAACACGTCCTCCGAGGCCGGCCTGCTCGGCCCCGCCGGACAGCCGAACTACGGTGCGGCCAAGGCGGGTATCACCGCCCTCACCCTGTCCGCGGCGCGCGGCCTCGAGCGCTACGGCGTTCGCGCCAACGCGATCTGCCCGCGTGCACGCACGGCGATGACCGAGAACGTCTTCGGCGACGCCCCCGAGGACGGAACCGATCCGCTCTCGCCCGAGCACGTGGTGAACCTGGTGTCGTACCTCGCCTCGCCCGCGGCCGAGGCCATCAACGGACAGGTCTTCATCGTCTACGGACCGATGGTGGCGCTGATGGCCGCGCCGGTCGTCGAGCAGCGGTTCGATTCGCCGGATGCCGTGTGGACTCCGGAGGGACTCGCGGACTCGCTCGGCGGCTACTTCGACGGGCGCGATCCCGCCCGGATGTTCGCGGCGACCGAGGCTGTCAAGTCGCTCGGCTGAGCGGCGTGTTCGGCCGAACCTGAGAAACGTGCGAATTCTGCACGCAGGTAGATCGGCTGGGTGAAGATGGTCTCCGGGGTGGGCTTGACCTGCCCCGACAGCAATGAGTACGTGTTCTAGATTCCCGCAGGTCCGGGTGGGGTGGGGACGTATCCCGGACTGGTCGCGGCACGAGCCCGAGTGGCCGTACGAGCGTGGGGGGCGAGCCTTCGCACTTGTGTGGATACTCGATGTCGTGATCGGTGACCATCGGGGCTCGTCAGGCACGTGATCGATGAAAGACAAAGGGAGTCAACGTGGCCGGATGTCGCATGCGCGGAGCATGTGGTATCCGGCCACGCCGAACCGGCCGGCCCGGCCCCGCTGAACACGGGCGCCCGGCCGCCGGATCCGCCCTCCCGGTGGTACGAGTTGACCAGCACCGATGCATCCGGAGGGGAACACCTTTGACAGGTGAACACGTTCTAGTTAGTATGACCTGGATCACAGGCACCCGGGGGGATCTCGCATCTCCTCCGCGGCGCCCTGCGCGAGAACACTGACGAGGAGGCACGATGGACGACCTCCTTCTGGTGCCGCTGCGCGCCGTGGGCGGCTTCTTCGCGATGGCGGGGGAGACCTTCAAGGCGATGGGCCGGCGGCCATTCCAGCGTCGTGAATTCATAGACCAGGCCTGGTTCGTGGCCCGGGTGTCGATGGTGCCGACGGTGCTCGTCGCCGTTCCCTTCACCGTGCTGGTGGTCTTCACGATCAACATCCTGCTGCGCGAGATCGGCGCCGCCGACCTCAGCGGCGCGGGCGCCGCGCTCGGCGCGGTCACCCAGGTGGGACCGATGGTCACCGTGCTGATCGTCGCCGGTGCGGGCGCGACGGCGATCTGCGCCGACCTAGCCGCGCGAACCATCCGCGAGGAGATCGACGCGATGAAGGTGCTCGGCATCGACCCGATCCACCGACTGGTGGTGCCCCGGGTGCTCGCCTCGACGGTGGTCGCGCTGCTCCTCAACGGACTGGTGAGCACCATCGGCATCGTCGGTGGCTTCATGTTCTCGGTCTTTCTGCAGGACGCCAACCCCGGCGCCTTCGTCAACGGGATCACCCTGCTGACCGGCTTCGGTGAGCTGATGATCTCGCAGCTCAAGGCCGGGCTGTTCGGAATGATCGCGGGCCTGGTCGCCTGCTTCCTCGGGCTCAACGTAAAGGGTGGCGCAAAGAGTGTGGGTGACGCGGTGAACCAGACGGTCGTCTTCGCGTTCATGGCGCTGTTCGTGGTGAACGTTCTCGTCACCGCAGTCGGCATCAAGCTGACGGCGGGGTGACGGGATGGCATTCGCGCTGACAGGGCGTTTTCGTGGGACCAGGAAGCGGATCGGCAAGTTCTCCGCTTCGATCGACAGCATCGGTGATCAGGCCCTCTTCTACTGGCGGGCGGTCGCATGGGCGCCGCGCGCGCTCATCCACTACCGGAAAGAGACGATCCGGCTGATCGCCGAGATCAGCATGGGCACCGGCGCGCTCGCCGTGATCGGTGGCACCGTCGTGATCGTCGGATTCCTGACCCTCTTCGCGGGCGGCACCATCGCCGTGCAGGGCTTCAGCTCGCTCGGCAACATCGGCGTCGAGGCCCTGACCGGCTTCTTCGCGGCCTTCATCAACGTGCGCATCGCGGCGCCGGTGATCGCGGGCATCGGCCTGGCCGCCACCATCGGCGCCGGCTCGACGGCACAGCTGGGCGCGATGCGGGTCACCGAGGAGATCGACGCGCTCGAGGTGATGGCGATCCCGTCGATTCCGTACCTGGTGAGCACCCGCGTGATGGCGGGGATGATCGCGATCGTCCCGCTGTACGCACTGGCCGTGGTGGCCTCGTTCATCGCCAGCCGGTTCGCGACGGTCGTGCTCTACGGACAGTCGCCCGGCGTCTACGACCACTATTTCTCGACGTTCCTGATACCGACGGACATCCTCTGGTCGTTTGCCCAGGCGATCGTGATGGCGCTGGCCGTCATGCTCATCCACACCTACTACGGGTACAACGCCAGCGGCGGCCCGGTCGGCGTCGGCGTTGCGGTCGGTAACGCGGTGCGTGCCTCGCTGATCGCGGTGGTCACGGTCACGCTGCTCATCTCGCTCGCCATCTACGGTGGGTCCGGCAACTTCAACCTCTCGGGATAGCGCGCATGTCTGAACCTGAACCCAAATGGAAGAAGAAGGTCGCCGCGCTCGTGCTCGTGGGCAGCCTGGTCGGTGTCACGACCGTCGCGCTGACCATGTTCTCGGGCGGCTTCACCGACAGTGAGCCGGTGACGGTGACCGCCGACCGCGCCGGTCTGGTGATGGACCCCGACGCCAAGGTGAAGATGCGCGGCGTCCAGGTCGGTCGTGTCGCCTCCATCGGGCAGGAGGGCGACCAGGCCAAGCTCGAGCTGGCGATGGATCCGGCCTCCATGGACCTGATCCCGTCGAACGCACAGGTGGAGATCAAGTCCACCACCGTGTTCGGCGCCAAGTACGTCAACTTCGTGGTGCCGGAGCACCCGTCGTCGAGCTCGCTGTCGCCGGGCACCACCATCGAGGCCGACTCGGTGACCGTCGAGTTCAACACCCTGTTCGAGAACCTGTCGACGCTGCTGCAACAGATCGAGCCGGAGAAGCTCAACGCCACGCTCGGCGCGATCTCGGAGGCGCTCAACGGCCGCGGCGACCAGCTCGGCCAGCTGCTGGAGGAGAGCGACCAGTACCTGAAGAAGATGAACCCGTCGCTGCCGCAGTTGCAGCGCGACCTCAAGGCCGCCTCGACGGTCACCAACGTCTATGCCGACGTCACGCCGAACCTGATGCGGTTGCTGGACAACGCGACCGCGACCAGCGGCACCATCGTCGACGAACAGAAGAATCTTGACCTGCTGCTGATGAACGTGACCGGGCTGGCGAACAACGCGAACGGCGTGCTGACCGAGAACGAGGCCAACCTGACGAAGGCGCTGGCGGACCTCAAGCCGACGACCGAACTGCTGTCCAAGTACTCGCCCGCAATCGGCTGCCTCATCACCGGGCTGAACAAGCTCCGCCCCGCGGCCGAGCAGATCGAGGGTGGTCTGCAGCCAGGCTTCGCGCTGAGCACGAACTTCCAGTACGGCACCGAGCCGTACACCTACCCGAAGGACCTGCCGAAGGTGAACGCCACCGGTGGACCGAACTGCATGGGCCTGCCCGACTTCGACCCGCGGCGCGATGGCAACTCGAACTTCCTCGTCACCGACACCGGGACGGTGCCGTACGTGCCGTCCACCAAGGTGGGTACGAACATGCCTAAGGTCTTCCAGCTGCTGTACGCGGGCGTCTATCCGGAAGGGACGAAGTGATGCGGCCGACCACCGTCAAACTGCTGATCTTCACCACGGTGATGGCACTGATCTTCGCCGGCCTGGCGATCGTGTTCAGCCAGTACCGCTTCAGCAGCTCGAATTCGTTCACCGCGCAGTTCACCGACTCGTCCGGGGTCAAGCCGGGTGACAAGGTGCGCATCGCAGGCGTACCGGTCGGCTCGGTGAAGGGTGTGAGCATCGACAGCGGCAACCTCGCCGAGGTCGATTTCAACGTCGACAGCCAGTACGAGCTCTTCAAGAGCACCAGGGCCACCGTGCGCTACGAGAACCTGGTCGGTGACCGGTACCTCGAGCTGCTCGAGGGCGCAGGCTCGATGGAACAGCTCGACGACGGCGGGACCATCCCGGAGGACCAGACCTCGCCCGCGCTCGATCTGGATCTGCTGCTCGGCGGGTTCAAGCCGCTGCTGAAGGGCCTGGATGCCCAGCAGGTCAACGATCTTTCCGGCGCGCTGCTGCAGGTCTTCCAGGGCCAGGGCGGCACGCTGGTCTCGCTGCTCGGCAGCACCAGCTCGTTCACCAAGACGCTGGCCGACCGGGACGAGCTGATCGGTGAGGTGATCACCAACCTGAACACCACGCTCGGCACGATCAACGGCAAGGGCGAACAGTTCTCCACCACGATCGATCAGCTCCAGCAGCTGGTGAGCGGGCTGGCGAAGGACAGCGATCCGATCGGTAACGCGATCCCGCAGATCGCAACCGCCACCGGCGATCTCGCCGAGCTGTTGCAGGGCGCACGCCCGGACCTGCAGTCCACGATCGCCGAGACGGGTCGCGTCGCGACCCAGCTCGATCTGGGCCAGGACGACATCAACTGGGTGCTCGGTGCGCTGCCGGACGCCTACAAGAAGCTGATCCGAGTGGGTGCGTACGGCGGGTTCTTCCAGTTCTACACCTGCAGCGTGAGGTTCAAGTTCGACGGACCGGACGGCAAGAACCTGATCGTGGATCTCCCCACGACCCCGACGCAGACGACAGGGAGGTGTGCGTTCAAGTGACAAAGCCACGCGAAAGAGACCCCGTTCAGATCGGGATCATCGGCCTCGTCGTCGCCGGCTCCCTTGTGGTGGCCGGCCTGCAGTACGACCAGCTGCCGTTCATCTCCGGCGGCGGTCAGTACACCGCACACTTCGCCGACGCGGGCGGGCTGATGACCGGGGACAAGGTCACCGTCTCGGGCGTCAACGTCGGCACCGTGGACAAGATCGACCTGGACGGCCCGCAGGTGCTGGTCACATTCACCGTCCAGGACGGCATCGCGCTCGGCGACGAGACGAGCGCCGCGGTCAAGACCAACACCATCCTCGGGCGCAAGTCGCTCAAGGTGACGCCCGCGGGCGAAGGGACGCTGCACAAGTCCGAGACGATCCCGTTGGAGCGCACCAACTCCCCGTACTCGCTCAACGACGCGCTCGGCGATCTGGCGAACACCGTCTCCGATCTCGACACCGATCAGCTCAACAACTCTCTCAACGCGATGTCCGACACGCTCCAGGACACCCCGCCCGAGCTGCGGACCGCGCTGGATGGGGTCACCCGGCTCTCGGCGAGTATCAACTCGCGCGACGAGAGCCTGCGCGAGCTGCTCGCCCGCGCGGAGAGCGTGACCGGCATCCTGGCGACCAGGAGCGACCAGATCAACGCCCTGCTGGTGGACGGCAATCAGCTGCTCGGCGAGCTCGACCGCCGACGGAACGCGATCAGTGAGCTGATTGTGAACATCTCCGCGGTTTCCCGTCAGCTGTCCGGCGTGGTGCAGGACAACCAGGAACAGATGAAACCGACTCTGGAGAAACTGAATTCGGTGGTTGCGGTGCTGCAGGAGAACAAGGAGAACATCGGGAAGGCCCTCGACGGGCTCGGCCCCTACGCGACCGCGCTCGGCGAATCCGTCGGCAGCGGACCGTTCTTCATGGCGTATGTGGCGAACTTCCAAGTCGGCGCGATGACCCAGACCCTTACCGACTCGTTGGTCTGGCCTGAACACGTGCCCAAGGACCTGCAGCAGTTCCCGCCGCTGGCCGTCACGCCCGTGGACCCGAACCGGTGAGCGCCCCGATGACAGACCGCAAGAAGTGGTTGTTGCGTGGTGGCGCCGCAGCCGTGGTGATCGCCGCGCTGGTGGCAGGCACGATGTTCCTGTTCCCGGGGCTCGGGAAGAACCGGATCACCGCGTATTTCCCCACGACCACCGGCATCTACGCAGGCGACGACGTGCGGGTGCTGGGCGTGACGGTGGGCAAGATCGCCAGCATCAACCCCGAGGGAGAGAACGCGCGCGTCGAGATGGACGTCGACCCGAGCGTGGACATCCCGGCAGACGCCAAGGCGATCATCGTGGCGCCGAGTCTGGTGGCGGCCCGCTTCATCCAGCTGACGCCGGTGTACACCGGCGGCGCGACGATGGGCGACGACGCCGAGATCCCGGTGGAGCGCACCGCCGTTCCGGTCGAGTGGGACGAGATCAAGGCGGAGCTCGCCAAGCTCTCCACAGCGCTCGGGCCGGAGGGGGCCGCCGACCAGGGTTCGCTCGGCCGGTTCATCGACACCGCCGCCGACAACCTCGAGGGCAACGGCGACAGCATCAACAAGACACTGCGCGAGCTCTCGGACACGATGCACACCCTCTCGCAGGGCCGCACGGACCTGTTTTCCACCATCAAGAACCTGCAGGCCTTCGTGTCCGCGCTGTCCGCGAGCAACCAGCAGATCGTGCAGTTCAGCGGACATCTTGCGTCGGTGTCCTCGGTGCTGGCCGACAACACCGACGAGCTCGGGGTGGCGTTGAGCGACCTCAACGTGGCGATGGGCGACGTGCAGCGGTTCGTCAGTGACAACCGTGCCGGCCTCGCCGAGTCGGTGGAACGGCTCGCCGATGCCACCCAGGTGCTGGCGCAGAAGCGGCCGGAGATCGAGCGGGTGCTGCACATCGCGCCGAACGCGCTGGCGAACTTCAACAACATCTATCAGCCCGCGGCGGGCTCGCTGACCGGCGTACTCGCAGCGAGCAACGCGAACAACCCCATTAACATGATCTGCGGCATGGTCGAGGGCCTCGATACGAACGACTCCGACAAGAGCGCCGACCTGTGCGCGCAGTTCTTGGGGCCGGTGCTGAACTCGGTGAAGATGAATTACCCGGGGATCCTGACGAACCCGGCTACCGGCGTCCAGGCCATGCCCGACCAGCTGACCTTCAGCCCCCCGAGCCTGGAGAACCAGATCCCGGCGCGGGCCGCCAAGTCGACGGTCAAGCCCATTGCCGGGCCGCTCGACGGCCTGCCGACGATCAAGGTGCCCAAGGATCTCGAGTCCTTGCTCAAGCCGGGAGGTGGACGATGACACGCAGCAGTACCCACCGCCGGGTCGCGATCGGATCGATCGCGTTCGGGCTGACGCTCGCCCTCACCGGATGCGAATGGACCGGCTTGAACTCGGTGCCCATGCCCGGCACCGAGGGCACAGGGGACGGCGCGTACTCGGTGAAGATCGAGATGCCGAATGTCACCACGCTGTCGGAGAACTCGCCAGTGCGGGTGAACGACGTCACCGTCGGCACGGTCGACGACATCGAGGTGCAGAACTGGCACGCGGTGGTCACTGTCTCGCTGAACGAGGACGTCGTGCTTCCCGCAAACGCGACCGCCAAGATCGGGCAGACCAGCCTGCTCGGCTCGCAGCACCTGGAGTTGGCGCCGCCGGTCGGGATCGCCCCTGAGGGCACCCTCTCCGACGGTGACGTCATCCCGATGGCGCGTGCGGGTGCCTACCCGACCACCGAGCAGACGCTGTCCTCGCTCTCCGTCGTGCTCAACGGCGGCGGCCTGGCCCAGATCAACGACATCACAAGGGAACTCAACGCCGGCCTCGTCGGCCGCGAGGACTCGATCCGCGATCTGCTGCCGCAGCTCGACCAGTTGGTCGGCAGCCTGGACCGTCAGCGCGGCGAGATCGTCACGGCGATGGAGGGCCTGGATCGGTTGTCCACCAACGTGAACCAGCAGACGGCGACGTTGACCGCCGCCCTCGACGGCATCCCGCCCGCCCTCGAGGTCCTCGTCGGTCAGCGGCAGAACCTGACCGACGCCCTGATCGCACTCGGCAACCTCAGCACCACGGCCACGCGGGTGATCAACGAGAGCGGCGACGACCTCAAGGCGAACCTGCACGCGTTGGTGCCGGTGCTCAACACGCTGGCCAACACCGGGAACTCGCTCACGGAGGTGCTCTCGCTACTGCTGAGCTACCCGTTCGCGCTCAAGAACCTGGACCAGGTGTTCCGAGGGGACTACGCGAACCTGATGATGACGATCGACCTGACCGGCAAGCGTCTGGACACGAACTTCCTGACCGGTACCGGTCTCGGCGGCACACTCGGTGGCATCGAGGGCGCGCTCGGCAAGACCGCGGGCGTGGCCGGGCAGTCGACGAACCCGCTGCAGAGTCCCGCCCCGAAGCCCCCGGCCAAGCCGGCCGCGGCCCCGGCACCCGCGCCGTCGATCCCCGGCCTGCCACAGATCCAGCTACCGCAGATCCCCGGCCTTCCGCAGCTAGGAGCGCCCAAGCCATGATGCTGTCGAAGTTCGTCCGTGTTCAGCTGGTCATCTTCTCGATCCTCACGGTGATCGGGTTGACCGTGATGGCGACGCAGTACGTCCAACTCCCGGCGCTGTTCGGGATCGGCCGGTACGACGTCACTGTCGAGCTGCCGTCCACCGGCGGCCTGTACCCGCATGCCAACGTGGCCTACCGCGGGACCAATGTGGGCACCGTCGACGAGGTGGTGCTCACCGAGTCCGGCGTGGACGCGAAGCTGTCCATCAGTAGCAAGTACAAGATCCCCGCTGACGTGGACGCCGAGGTCAAGAGCGTGTCCGCGGTCGGCGAGCAATACGTGGACCTGATCCCGCGCGAGGATTCCGAGCCGTACCTGTCCGACGGGGACGTCATCCCCGAGGACCGGTCCTCGGTACCGCAGGAGGTCGGTGCGCTGCTCGACCAGGCCAACACCCTGGTCAAGAGCGTCTCGAACACCCAGCTGAAGCTGGTGGTGGACGAGGCCTTCAAGGCGTTCAACGGCACCGGTCCCGAGCTGCAACAGCTCATCGACTCGGCGCGACTGTTCGTCCAGGAGGCCAACGCGAACTCCGACGCGACCGTGAAGCTGATCGATCAGATCGGCCCGCTGCTGGACACCCAGGTGGTCAGTAGCGATGCGATCCGGTCCTGGACCAAGAACCTGGCGACGTTCTCCGATCAGCTGCGGGCCAGCGACCCGGACCTGCGGGCCGTGATCGAGAAGGGTCCAGGCACCGCCGAGGAGGCCAACGCGCTGTTCCAGGACCTCAAGCCGACGCTGCCGCTGCTGCTGGCCAACCTGGTGAGCGTCGGTGAGGTCGGCGTGATCTACAACAAGAGTCTCGAACAGATCCTGGTGCTGTACCCGCCGATCACGACGGGGCTGGCGACCGCAGCATTCCAGGGGCCCATGGAAGAGGGCGCGATCGTGAACTTCGCCCTCGAGGTCAACGACCCTCCGCCGTGCACCACCGGGTTCCTCCCTCCCGACCAGTGGCGATCGGGCAACGAGGTGTCCACGCCGGACACCCCGCCCGACCTGTTCTGCAAGGTGGCGCAGGATGATCCCAGCACCGTGCGCGGCGCCAGGAACACCCCCTGCATGGAGTTCCCCGGCAGGCGGGCGCCGACCCCTGAGGAGTGCCGCACCGGCTACGTCCCGTTGGGCAACAACCCGCCCAACGGGCCGATCAAGCCGCCGAATGTACCCTCGTACACGACAGTTCCCAGCTCCTATGGCGAGTCGGTGGAAGCGCCGGTGACGGCGCGGCCCTACGACCCGAAGACGGGCAAGTACACCGGTCCCGACGGCCGGCTGTACACCCAACCGGCATTGGCGTCGGGGGGCTCGTCCGGAAAGGAGTCGACGTGGCAGACGATGATGACCGGTCAGCAGAGCTGACCACCCCGAACAAGCCGGCTCCCCGCAGGCGCGCGAGCCGTAGCGCGGGGCCCCCGGCGGAAGACCGGGCCGAGGCTACGGGCGCAACGACGACGGTGACGGCGGAGGCTGCCTCCGAGCAGAGCGCACCCAAGGCCGATGCCGAGGGTGTCACGCCGAAGGCGGCCGAGCCCGAGGTGGTCGAGCCCGAGGTGGCAGCGGATGCCGAGTCGGTGGATGCGGAGCAGGCAGCGGACGCCGAGTCGGTGACGGGTGCCGAGAAGGCACCCCGTCGTCGGCCGTCCGTCCCGATGGTCGTCGCGGGTGTACTGGTGCTGGCGCTCATCGCGGCCGGGATCGTGCTGCTGCTCGATCGGAACGCGGCGAACGAGCGGGACGCCAAGCGGAATGCCTTCGTGCAGACCGCGCGGCAGACGGTGCTGAATCTGACCACGATCCGCCCGGAGACCGCCAAGGAAGATGTCGACCGCATCCTCGCGGGCGCGAGCGGCGACTTCAAGGCCGAGTTCGACGGCCGACAGGATCCCTTCGTCAGCGTGGTGAAAGAAGCCTCGGTCACCACCGAGGGCCAGATCATCGAAGCCGGACTCGAGAGCGAGGACGGCAACAACGCGAAGGTGCTGGTCGCCGCGCGGGCCAATGTGAGCACGCCGGACCAGTCCCAGTCGGGACCGCGTGACTTCCGGATGCGCGTGACGGTGACGGACGACGGCGGGACCATGACCGCGTCGAAGGTGGAGTTTGTGCCATGAGCGAGGACAAGTCGACCGAGCAGGTCAGCGAGGACAAGTCGGCCGAGGTCACCGAGGTCGAGTCGACCGAGACGGTCACCGACGCATCGACCGAGCCGGGCACCACCGAGACCGCGCCCCGCAACGTGGGGCGCACCGTGCTCGCGGCGGTCGCCGCGGCGCTGGTCATTGCCCTGGCCGCGGGTGTCGGGGTGCTGTTCTATCAGCACCTCCAGGACAACCAGACCGAACAGGCGCGCACCGACGCGGTGGCGGCGGCAGGCGAGCAGGCGGTGGCGATGCTGTCCTACAACTACAACACCGTGGACGCTCAGCTCGCCGAGGCCGCGGACGGCCTGACCGGCTCGTTCAAGGACGACTACAACACTCTGGTCGCGGAAGTGATCGCGCCCGGCGCGAAGGAGAAGAAGCTCACCGTGCAGGTCACGGTGCAGGGCGGCTCCATCGTCTCGGCCGATCCCGACGACGCCGTCGTCCTGCTGTTCCTGAACCAGATCACCACCAGCGCTGATGCCCCCGACGCGGCCACCACCGGTAGCCGGGTGCGGATGGAGATGCACAAGGAAGGCGATCGCTGGCTGACCGGACGCCTCACCCCGGTATAGCGGCGAAGCGACCGGAACGATCGCGCCGCGACTCAGGGTGCTCTCGGTCGCGACGATCCGACACGCGTGTGGATGCAACGAGGGGGATCCATGTGGGAGGAAGCGACATTCCGCGCGCGAATCGACAGTAGCGACCAGCAGCGCAGGTTTCCGGCGACCTCACCCGACGTCGAGGAGATCGACATCTATCGGCAGGCCGTCAGCGGGCTCGGGGGCGAGGGGCACGCCCTTGTGCTCGGAATGACGCCGGAGTTGCGCTGCATGGCCGGGCAGGAATTCGGTCGGCTCACGTCAGTTGATGCGTCCGCCCCTGCCATCGACATCTACCGCGACTGGGTTGGTCCTGGCGTTGACGAGACGATTGTGCTGGAGGACTGGGGGTCCTTCCTCGCCCGGCATCCGTCGACATTCTCGGCGGTGTTCGGCGATGGGATCTTCGGGAATGTCCCGAGTGGAGACGATTGCTTCAAGCTGGTCGACCTCATTCGCCGAGCACTCCGCCCCGGCGGTGTGTTCGTCACCCGAATGGCGGTTGTTCCACCGGGCTTTCGGGCGGCGGACTGGGAGTTCGAAACCCTGCTCGCGCGGTTTCGCGACAACGAGATCGACGAGGCCGAATTCAGTCTGAGTGCCAGATTGTTCGGGTTCTTCGAGAAGGCCTACGACAGTGCGAGCTCGATTCTGGACAACGCCAGGGTATTCGACGAGATCGATGCCGCAGTGTCGAGGCTCGGCATGACCGACGCGGAGCTGGGTGTCCTCCAACGATCGGCCTTTCGCGGACTGAACTATCTGCCCGATGTGCCGCGGTGGGAGGAAATACTCACGGATGCGTCCTTGGACTTCGGAGTACACCCGCCTCGAGGCAAGCTGTGGCACCAGTACTACCGGATCTACACCTGCCGAAGCGCGTGAACCTACAGTGACTTCTGGAAATAGCGGAACTTGCCACTGGGGCTGAATTCCGGGCGCTCGTCAGATCTGCTGAATGTGAAGTGGCCCAGGCCGTTTTCGGCGAACAGGTCGGGGAGTTCGCGCAGCACTGCGGTCCACAGTTCTTCCGGATCGGTGCCCTCCTGCGCCTCCATGCGGATCTGCATGTGGCTCGGCGAGACCTGCTCGAGCTGAATCAGCCGTATTCCGCCGACCCGCCTGCGCAGGGCCAGCAGGATGAACTGTGCGAGCGCCACCGGTCGGCCGTCAGCCGTTTCGAGAATGTCCCACGTTCGGCCCTGGACACGGAACGCGGGGTAGCGACTGCCGCAGGGGCACGGGTCCGGCCGCTGCAGGACGGAGTCGGCGAGTTCGTACCGGAGAATGGGTTGCGTGCGCCGGTACAGGACCGTCAGCAGCACGGCGTGGGAACGCTCACCGGGAGGCGTGGGGCGGTGCAGCGAATCGACCGGCTCGAAGATCACCGAATCCGTGTGAACGTGGTGCCAGCCCTCGGTGCAACTGTGGCTGAGCCCGGGCGCCTCGGTGCACGCATACGTATCGACGGTCACGGCGCCGAAGGCCGATTCCACCTTCGTGAACTGATCCTCTGGCAGGCCTTCCCCGAGTAGCTGGATGAACCCCGGGTCGATCTTCAGGCGCCCGGCTTCCTTCTCGTTCGCCAGCATGTAGACGGTTCCGGCGCATCCGACGAGTCCGGCGGGCCGGAACTCGTTGAGCGCGTCGACGATGTCCGGCAGCGGGTCTCCGGCATGGATGGCCCGCCGTTTCGTCTCGGTGCCGTCGGAACCGGACTTCCAGACCGAGTACATCGCGAAATGCCCACCCGTGGGGATGACGCTCGCGATCCGCCTCCTTCCGCGCAGCAGACGCACGATGACGGCCGATCGCACGAGGCGGCGGATGAGCTGACGATTCATCTCCCCGCCTGCCACCGCACTGGCCGTGTGCATTTCGTCTCGGCTCATCAAGAAGACGCCGGGACGGCCCGACGAACCGGATGTTGTCGCGACGAGGTACTTCCCGAGGAAAGCCTCTCCGACCCGAGCGGAGTCGGCGATGAACTCATCCGTCTCGGCGCGCGTGATCGCCGGGTCGGTCACCCACTCGTCGAAATGTTCCATCAGCGTTGGCTTGTCGGTGACCGGAAGGATCTCGACATCCGAGACATTCTCGGGCAAGCCGTCGTACAGCTTGCGGAAGTAGGGCGAATTCGCTCGCGCGAAGGCGACGGCCTCGGCGAGGCGGAGCCGTTGCAACTCGTCGACGGAGGGCTGTTCCGGGTTGGTCCGTCCTGGCAGCAGCTTCGTGAATACGTTGCCCACCCCCGCGGGCAATGTTCGTCCACCCATCGGCACAGCCCTGCCCCTCCAGTCCGCATTCCTACAAAATGAGTGTGGCGCTACGCCTTGAGTTCGTCGCCGAGTAGCGCGCCGCCCGCCACCGAATCCCGCGCCAGCGCGTTCAGGAACGACTTGGCCCAGCGGTCCACGTCGTGCGCGAGCACCTGCCGGCGCATCGCGCGCATCCGGCGTCGACCCGCCTCACGGTCCTGGGTGAGCGCCGCGACCATCTCGTCCTTGACGCCGTCGAGGTCGTGCGGGTTGGCCTGATATGCCTGACGCAATTCGGCTGCGGCGCCGGTGAATTCACTCAGCAACAGCGCACCGCCGAGGTCGCTGCGGCAGGCCACGTACTCCTTGGCCACGAGGTTCATGCCATCCCGCAGCGGGGTCACCAGCATGACGTCGGCGGCCACGAAGAAGGCGATCAGCTCCTCGCGGGGGATCGGCCGGTGCAGGTAGTGCACGACCGGCCTGCCGACCTGACCGAACTCGCCGTTGATCCGGCCCACCTGCTGTTCGATGTCGCCGCGCATCTGGATGTAGCTCTCGACCCGCTCACGGCTGGGGGTGGCGAGCTGGACCATGATGTTCTGGGCCGGATCCATCCGGCCCTCCTCGAGCAGCTCACGAATGGCGTTGAGGCGGACGTCGATTCCCTTGGTGTAGTCCAGCCGGTCGACGCCGAGCATGACCTTTTCCGGGTTGCCGAGCTCCTTGCGGATCTGCTTGGCACGGTCCCGGATCGACTTCTTGCGGGAGAGCTCGTCGAGCTGGCCCGAGTCGATGGAGATGGGGAACGCGCCGACCCGCACGTTGCGGAAGCCGACCTGGACGACACCGAGCTTGGACCGGACCCCGACGTTGCCCCGCGACGTCGGCTGGCCCGCCAGCCGCCTCGCCAGGTACAGGAAGTTCTGTGCGCCGCCCGGCAGGTGGAAGCCGATGAGATCGGCGCCGAGCAGGCCCTCGACGATCTCCCGCCGCCACGGCATCTGCATGAACAGCTCGACCGGCGGGAACGGGATGTGCAGGAAGAACCCGATGGTCAGGTCAGGGCGCAGCATCCGCAGCATCTTCGGCACCAGCTGGAGCTGGTAGTCCTGGATCCACACCGTCGCGCCGTGTGCGGCTGCCGCCGAGGTGGCCTCGGCGAACCGGCGGTTGACCTCGACGTACGCGTTCCACCACGAGCGGTCGTAGACCGGCTTGACGATCACGTCGTGGTACAGCGGCCACAGGGTGGCGTTGGAGAAGCCCTCGTAGTAGTCGGCGACCTCCTCTGCGCTCAGGCGCACGGGGTACAGCTCGATGCCGTCCTCGACGATCGGGCCCAGATCGGTGTCGGGCACGCCCGGCCAGCCGACCCAGGCGCCCTTCTTACCGCGCAGGATCGGCTCGAGTGCGGTGACGAGGCCACCCGGACTGCGCTTCCACCTGGTGCTGCCGTCGGGCAGGGTCTCGAGATCGACGGGCAACCGGTTGGCAACGACAACAAATTCCGAGGCGGAGCCCACAATCTTCCTTTGTTCGGATGCCGCCGCGACCGCGGCCGGCGCCGGCTGACTAGTCGATCTTGGCCGAGGGGCCGATGCCGAGCATAGACAGCAACATCCGGCATTCGTCGGCATCTGTCGCATATGCCGCGACAACTCGCTGTGCCTGGCGGGCGGTCTCGTCCGCTACCGGCTCGAGCTCCTCGTCGGCGATGTCGTTCTCGGTGGTCGTCTTCGCGGCCATGTCGCTTGTTCCTCTCGGGCGGAGTACGCCGGCTACGGCAGGTCGTACTTGTCCGCGACTCTATGAGAACCGGGCGGTCCGGCGCTACTTCCACGTCAGTTAGGGTGTACTAACTTCAGCGGCATCGGATCGCCGCACACGATCGGGAGGCTTGATGGTGCGCACATCTGCGCGCGGCGGCGGTGCCGCCAATAGGCGCGGCGGCGGTGCCGGCATTCTCCGGCGGACCGTCGCCAGGAACAGGGGACGGCTGGCGATCGGTACGGCGCTGCTGGCCGTGCACCAGATCGCCGAGACGATGGTGCCGATCGCCATCGGCATCATCGTCGGCCGCGCGATCACCACCGGTGACACCGGAGCGCTCGTCGTCTCCGTGCTGGGGCTGGCGGCGCTGTTCCTGGTGCTGACGGCGGCCTGGCGGATGGGCGCCCGATTCATCGTGTTCGCGATGCAGAACGAGGCACACCTGCTCCGGGTGGAGGTGGCAGGCCGGATCCTGCACCCCAGGGGTGTGCGGACGGACCTGCGCTCGGGGGAACTGCTCACCGTCTCGACCTCCGATGCGGATCGGGAGGCCTGGATCCTCGACGTGATCCCGCGCATCGTCGCGGCGCTCGTCGCGGCGGTGGCCTCCGCGGTGACCCTGCTGGTGATCGACGTCCCGCTCGGGCTCGCCGTCCTGATCGGCACGCCGGTGATCCTCGGTCTGATGCAGCTCGCGGCGCCGCTGATCACCCGTCGTGCCACCGCGGCGCAGGCGGCGACCGCCCGCGCGTCGGGCTCGGCCACCGACCTGGTGAGCGGGCTGCGTCCGCTGCGCGGGCTCGGCGCGGAGCGGGCCGCGGCGGCGCGCTACCGCGGTGCCAGCGCCGACGCGCTGCGTTCGACGCTGCACGCGGCCAAGGCCACCGGGGTCTTCGTCGGCACCTCGGTGACGGTCAGCGCGCTGCTGGCCGTCGGCGTCGCGGGCGTGGCCGGCTGGTTCGCGCTGCAGGGTCGGATCTCGATCGGCGAACTGATCACCGTGGTCGGGCTGTCCCAGTTCATCATCGAGCCGCTCGGCACCCTCGCGCGGATGCCGGGCTTCCTCGCCACCGCGAGGGCCTCCGCTGATCGGCTCGCGCTGGTGCTCGATGCCGACCCGATGGTCCCTGCCGGGTCGCAATCGTTGCCGCCCCTGGTGACGCTGGAGCTGGCCGATGTCGACTACCGGTCGCTGCGCGGGCTCGACCTCCGCGCGCACCCCGGCGAGCTGGTGGGGGTGCTGGCGCATCGCCCGCAGGACGCGGAGGCGCTGGCGCACCTGCTGTCCGGGCATGTCGCGCCCGACGACCACGGCGGCACCGTGACCGTCGGCGGGGTTCGGTTGGCCGACATCGAGCTGGCGCAGGCGCGCGGCGCGGTCCTCGTGGAACCGCACAACTCGGACCTGTTCGCGGGGACCGTCGGCTCCAATGTGGTGGCGGGCAGCCCGGGCGCGGACCACACCGAGGTACGCCAGGCGCTGACCGCCTCCGCGGCGATGGACGTCGTCGACGCGCACCCCGACGGACTGGACCTGCCGGTCACCGACCGCGGCGCGAGCCTGTCCGGCGGGCAGCGGCAGCGGGTGGCGCTGGCAAGGGCGCTGCTCTCGCAGGCACCCGTGCTGGTGCTCCACGATCCGACCACCGCCGTCGACGCGGTGACCGAACAGGCCATCGCGGAGGGCATCTCCCAGATGAGGCACGAGGCCCCCGAACGGGCGCACACCACCGTGCTGATCACCAGCAGCCCCGCGCTGCTGGCGGTCGCGGACCGGGTGCTGGTGCTCGACGAGGGCCGCGTGGTCCGCGAGGGCACCCACGCCGACCTCGCCACGGCCGACGAGAACTACCGAAAGGTGGTGCTGCGATGAGCGTCACCGCAGAGCACCGACCCCTGCTCCCGATCGCGACGGCGGGGGAGAGCTGGGCATGGCTGCGAGCCGAGTTCGCGCGCGTCCGGCGCCTGACGGGCCTCACCCTCGCAGTCGGGACGGTCGGCGCGGCCGTGTCCCTTGTACCGATCTACGTGTTCGGGATCCTGGTCGACCGGGTGTCGGCGCAGGCGCCGACCGAGATCATCGTCGGGGTGGTTGCGGTGATCGCCGTCGCCGCTCTGCTCGGCGGGCTGTTCGCCGGCTGGGGCTCGGTGCTGATCAGCCGGCTCGGCGAGGGCATGCTGGCACGGCTGCGGGAGCGGACGGTCGAGCGGGCGCTGACCCTGCCGATCGCGACGGTCGAGCGGGTGGGCAAGGGCGACTTGCTGTCCCGAGTCGGGGACGACATCTCGGTGATCGGCAAGGCCGTCTCCGATGTGGTGCCGAACCTGGTCTCGGCCGTGTTGCTGGTGGCGCTGAGCATGATCGCGATGCTCGGCATCGACTGGCGACTCGGGCTTGCCGGTGCCGTTGCGCTGCCGATGTACGCGCTCGCGCTGCGCTGGTACCTGCCGCGGTCGGGCCCGATGTTCGCCGCGGAGCGGGTCGCGATGGGGGAGCGGTCGCAGGCGCTGATCAGCAGCATGCAGGGCGCGCGCACAGTCCGCGCCTACGGGCTCGAGGACGCGCACCTGGCGGAGATCGACAGGGCGTCCGGTAAGGCCAGGGACATCGCGACCGGGGTGTTCACCCTGTTCACCCGGTTCGCGGGCCGCGGCAACCGGGCCGAGTTCGTCGGGCTCTCGGTGATCCTCGTGGTGGGATTCGCGCTGGTGAAGGGCGAGATGGTGACCGTAGGCGAGACCACGGCCGCCGCGCTGCTGTTCCACCGGCTGTTCAACCCGATCGGAATGCTGATGTACACCTTCGGCGAGATCCAGTCGGCAGGCGCCAGCCTGGCGCGACTGGTCGGCGTGGTGAACATCCCGGCGGAGAGCGCGGCCGCATCGGGGGCGGTGCCCGCCTCGGCGGAACTGCGCCTGGCCGGGGTCCGGCACAGCTACGACGGAACCAGGGAGGTGGTGCGCGGCATCGACCTTCGCATCCAGCCGGGGACGCGCGTGGCGCTGGTCGGTTCGACCGGTGCCGGAAAGACGACAGTCGCGGCGATCGCGTCCGGCTCGGTCATCCCCACCGCGGGCGAGGTGTCCATCGGCGGGGTCCCGCTGGCGGAGCTCGGCGAGAGCCTGCGCGAGCAGGTGGTGATCGTGAGTCAGGAGGTGCACGTCTTTGCGGGCCCGCTGATCGAGGACCTGCGCCTGGCCCGGCCGGACGCGACGGCCGAGCAGGCGCGGGCGGCGCTCGCCACCGTCGGCGCGCTCGGCTGGGCGGATGCCCTCGACGACGGGCTCGACACCGTGGTCGGCGAGGGCGGACACACCCTGACCGCGGCCCAGGCGCAGCAGTTGGCCCTTGCCCGCCTGGTGCTGGCCGATCCCGCGGTGGCGGTGCTCGACGAGGCCACCGCCGAGGCGGGCAGCGCGGGGGCGCGGGACCTCGAGGTGGCGGCGGAGGCGGCGACCAGGGGCCGCACCACGCTGGTGGTGGCCCACCGGCTCACGCAGGCGGCCACCGCCGATCGGGTGCTGGTGCTCGAGCAGGGCGAGGTCGTCGAGGAGGGCACCCACGGCGAACTGGTCGCGGCGGGCGGGCGGTACGCGCAGCTGTGGTCGGCCTGGGCCGGGCGTTAGGCGACGTCAGCGCGGGGCGGGGCGGGCCGCCCCGCGGTGGAAGCCCTTCCTGTCGTAGAGCAGGGTCACCGTTGCGCCGAGAGCCAGCCCGATCACCAGGCCGATCAGCGTCATCATCACGGCGTGGGCGAGGTCGCCGCCCGCGCCGCTCGTGAAGTAGAGCAGGGCCCTGACCCCGAGGAACACCTGGTGCATGGGCTCGAAGTTCGCCAGCCAGCCGTAGATCGGTGGGGTGGCTTCGATCGGGATGGTGCCACCCGAGGACGGCAATCCGAGGATGACGAACAGGATGAGGTTGACCAGCAGCCCGACGGTGCCGAACACCGCGAGCACCGACAGCGCGGTGATGCCGACCGCGGCGATGGCGAAGGTCCCGTACATCCACAGCGCGAGTTGGTTGGGGATCGGCATGCCGAGGGCATGGCTGATGGCCAGGTACAGGCCCGAGACGAGCGGGGCGAGCAGGACCATCACGGTCCATTTGGCCAGCAGGGTCCGGAACCGCGAGATCTCGACCGCCGGGTTGTGCACATACCGCGGACCGAATTCGGTTGGCGCGAAACCCAGCATCCCGTCGGCCAGCGAGTTCACGATCATGCCCCCGGTGAACCCGGCGAGCACCAGCAGGAGCGCGTAGTAGAACGCGGACAGGCCGTTACCGGTCCCGTCGGGCAGCGGGTTGTGCGCTGTGGTGAGCACTTTGATCGGTTCGGCCAGGCTCAGCCGCGCGGCGCCCGAGAGCGCCGGTGCGTCCGCGATCGCGGCGAGCTGGGCGTTGACCTGCTCGGTCAGCTGCGCGCCGACCTTGTCGTTGACCGCGTTGAGGGCGGGCCAGGTGATGCCCGTGACCAGCCCGACGCCGAACGTCCCGGCGCGGGGATTGGTGTAGACGGTGATGATCGGCTTCTCGACGTCCCCAGGGATGACGCCGGCCTTGGCCAGGATCAGCAGTCGCTTGGTGAAATCGCTCGGGATGACGATCGCGCCGTAGATCTCGCCGGAGTCGAGCCGGGACTGGGCCTGCGCGATCCCGATCTGCTGCAGGTCGACCTTGTCGGCTGGGACATTCGCCACCAGGCCCTCGGTGATCTGGTTGCCGAAGTTCTCCGGCTTGTCGCCCTCGGGGCTGGGCACCGTGTCGCCCTCGTCCTGGTTGACGATCGCGAGGGGGAAGTCGTGCAGGTTCTTCCGCGCGTCGAGGATCCCGCCCAGGTACAGCGCCGCGAGCAGGGACATCATCAGGGACACCACGACGAGCGGCGCCAACCAGAATCGGGGCGTGCGCACGATGTGCCTCGGACGGTCGGTCGCACCACGCCCAAGCGATGTCACAGTCGCCACTCCTCCTCCGCCGATACCCGTGTGCAGATTGTCGCAGCAACGACGGAGGCCGGCAGCGCATCGCGCCGCCGGCCTCCTCGATTCGATCCGGGTGTCGCCGCCGCTAGCGGGCGGCCACCGTCTCCTCACCCTCGAGCGCATGAGCGGGCAGCTCGCGCTGCAGCTTCTCGCCCTCGATGTCGACGTTCGGCAGGATCCGGTCCAGCCAGGCCGGGAGCCACCAGGCCTTGTCGCCGAGCAGGGCCATCACCGCGGGGATGATCACCATGCGGACCACGAAGGCATCGAAGAAGACCGCCGCCGCCAGGGCGAAGCCGATCGACTTGATGAACGAGTTCGGCTCCGCGATGAAGGCCGCGAACACCGACATCATGATCAGCGCGGCTGCGGTGACCACCCGAGACCCGTGGGTGAACCCGATCGTCATCGCGTCCTTGGCCGAGGCGCCGTGCACGTATTCCTCGCGCATCCGGGTCACCAGGAACACCTGGTAGTCCATCGCCAGGCCGAAGACCACGCCGATCAGGAAGATCGGCATGAAGCTGACCAGCGGCTGCGGGTTCCCGACCAGCCCGCCCCAGCCGTTCTGGAAGATCGCGACCGTGGCACCGAAGGTGGCCGCGACGCTGAGCAGGAAGCCGAGGGTCGCGGTGAGCGGCACGAGCAGCGACCGGAACACCAGGGTCAGCAGGATGAACGCCAGGCCGACCACCACGAGCAGGTAGGGGATCAGGGCGTCCTGCAGCCGGTCGGAGATGTCGGTCTCGAGCGCGGTCTGACCGGTGACGCCGTAGTTGACGCCGATCTGCTCGTGCATCCCGGCCTCGCCGTCGCGGATGGACTGCATCAGGTCGACGGTCTTCGGGTCGGTCGGTCCGCTGGCAGGCGTGACCAGGATCTGCGCGGTGTCGCCCGCCTGGTTGACGCCGACCACCTGGGCGTTGGCCACATCGGGCTGCTCGGAGATCGTCGTGACGACGTCGCCGAACGCCTGCGTCGCCGGGACGGTGGCGTCGCGTGCGTCGACGACCACCACCAGCGGGCCGTTGCGGCCGGGGCCGAAGCCGTCGTCGATCAGGTCGTAGGCCTGTCGGGCGCTGGTCGCGGGGTCGGCGGTGGCCTGGCTCGGCAGGGCCAGCTTGAGGCCCGCCGTCGGCACCGCGAGCACGGCGAGCAGCAGGACGCCGCCGATCAGGGGGACCAAGGGGACACGGGCGATCCAGCGGGCGTAGCGCATGGACGCTCCCGGCTGCATCGAGCCGGACTCGGGATCCTTGGCCTTGACGAACGGGATCCGGCCCGCGAACACCTTGCTACCGAACAGCCCGAGCATCGCGGGCAGGAAGGTCAGCGCGATCAGCACCGCGATGAACACGGCGAAACCGGCGGCCATGCCCATGTCGGTGAGGAACTTGATACCGACCACCCGCAGTGCGACGAGCGCGATGACCACGGTCAGTCCGGCGAAGACCACGGCCGATCCGGCGGTGCCGACCGCGCGTCCTGCCGCTTCCTCGCGGTTGTCGGTGACGGTCAGTTCGTGCCGGAAGCGCGAGACGATGAACAGTGAGTAGTCGATCGCGACGGCCAGCCCGATCATGATCGCCAGCGTCGGCGTCATCGATCCGAGTTCGGTGAATCCGGTCGCGATGGTGATGCCGAGGCTGCCGATGCCGACGCCGATGATCGCGGAGATCAGCGGCAGACCGGCGGCGACGAGCGAACCGAAGGTGATCATCAGGACGACCGCGGCCACGGCCATACCGATCAGCTCGGTTGTCCCACCGGGAGCCTCCTGGACCTGCGCGGCGCTGCCGCTGAGCTGGACGTCCAGCCCGGCGTCCCGGCCGACCTGGGCGGCGGCGTCGATCTCGGCGGTCAGTTCGTCGGTGACGTCGGTGACCTCGCCGGTGAAGGGGACGTCGACGTAGCCGACTGTCGCGTCCGCGCTGAGCGAGGACAGGGCCTGTGCGTCGGCGAGCGCGCGGTCGAGCGGCTTGCCGGACTGCTGTGCCTGCTGGGTGACCATCTCGATCAGGCCGTCATGGGCCACGACGGGGTTGACAAGGGCTGCACTCCGCTCGCCCGCGGCCGGCGGGGTGGCGGGGTCGGCCTTCGCGGCGGGCTCGACCTGCTCGATCTCGCGTACCCGGTCGAGCACCGCGTCCATCGCGGCCTCGTTCGCCGGGTCCGTCAGCGCCTGGCCGTCGGGTGCGGCGAAGACGAAGCGCGCGCTGAGCGAGTTGAAGGGATCGTTGCCCGCGGCCTCGGGGAAGCGCTCGGCCATCAGGTCCTGCGCCTGCTGCGCGGGGGTGCCCGGGATCGAGAACGAGTCGTTGGTCGGCCCGGAGAGGGTCGCGGCGCCGACACCCATCAGGACGAGGAGGGTGAGCCAGATGGACAGGACCGTGCCTTTTCGCCGATAGGCGAACTTGCCGATCCGATAGAGATAGGTGGCCATGGAGGACCCTTCGTTCGAGGTGGGACGGGTCGGTCAGTTCTGCGTGGCGTGGGGAGGCTGCGGGATGCCCGCGCGGAGTTGGCGGAATGCCTCGGAGACGAGCCCGCCGGGGGTCTCGTAGTCGGAGGTGCCCTGCATCCAGAGTTCGATCGCGGCGCGTGCGGCGGCGCCTGCGGCCATCTGGAGCAGGTTCGGGTACAGGTCGCGCTCGACGTCGGTGCCGGTGCGTTCGGCGATCGCCTCGCCGAAGATGCGGGTGACGCGGCCGTGGATTTCGGGCCTGCGGGCGAGCAGCGCGGGGCTTTCCTCGACGAGCGCCATCACGGCGAAGGTGTCGGTGAGGTCGCGCTCGGGATCCATCACGATGCCGACGACCAGCGCCTCGAGCGAGTCCCAGATGGGCTCCTCCGCCGGGCGTTCGCGGAGCTTGCGCACCCACTCGGTCACTTCGGTCTCGAAGCGGAAGAGGATGGCCTCTTCCTTGGACGGGAAGTAGTTGTGAAAGGTGCGCGTGGAGACGCCCGCCTCGGACGCGATGGCGTCCGCCGTCACGCCGTCGACGCCGAGCGTCCTGGCGAGCCGGACCGCGGCGTCGCTCAGTGCCTGTCGGGTGGCGGCCTTCTTGCGGTCGCGTAAGGGCAGTTCTTGGATCACTCCATCGAGTGTACGAATTTTGCAGACCTCTGCAAGGTTGCAGAGGTCTGCAAAATTTGTGTGGTTGCCCACACTCGACGCGGCTCGGTGACGGCCGTCACCGAGCGGGGTCGTCAGCTCAGGTAGCCGCCACCGTGCGGGAAGAACTCCTTGCCGGTCATTTCGGTGCCGTCGTCGAGGCGAACGCGCTCGATCGACAGGCCCCGGTTGCGGCCGCTCCACGCGTCGGGCCCAGCGACGATGACCATGCCGTCGCCCTCGTGGATGAAGACCCGGCCGGGGGTGCCGCCGTAGCAGCCCTTGGACACCGAGGACTCGAGGACGCGGATGCGCTGGCCCTTGAAGTGGGTGAACGCGTTCGGGTACGGGTCGGACTGCGCGCGGACGAGTCGCTCGATGACCTCGGCGGGCCAGGTCCAGTCGATCAGGCTGTCCTCCGCGGCGCGCTTGTGGAAGAAGGTGGCCTGCGACCGGTCCTGCGGCGTCCAGTCCGTGCGGCCGGACTCGATCAGGTCGAGCGCGTCGACGGTGATCGGGCCGATCATGTCGACGGTCCGGTGGAACAGGTCGGTGACCGTGTCCTTCGGGCCGACCGGGGTGCTGCGCTGCAGGACGATGTCGCCCGCGTCGAGCTCCTCGTCCATCAGGTGCGCGGTGAGGCCCACCTCGGGCTCGCCGTTGATCAGGGCCCAGATCAGCGGGGAGAACCCGGTGTACTTCGGCAGCAGCGAGTCGTGGATGTTGAGGGTGCCGTAGCGGGGGGCGTCGAAGACGTCCCGCGGCAGCCAGGTGCGCCAGTTGTTGGCCACGATGATGTCGGGGTCGGCCTGCTTCAGGGCGGCCTTGAAATCCTCGTCGGGCTTGTTGGCGATGTGCACCGGCACCCCGTGCTCGGCGGCGAGGTCGGCGACCGAATCGGCCCACATCCGCTCGTACGCGTGGTCGCTCTTGGGGTGGGTGATCGCAAGTACCACCTCATGTTTGGAATCCAGCAGCGCCTGCAGGGTACGGTGACCCCAGGTCTGGTATCCGAGCGTGGCGACTCTCAACGGGTTCCTCCTGGACGAGCGCGACATTTGCCGTCGAGTGATCGACGCGGGGCTAGCTTAGGCTATCCATAGCGCTGGCACCGGGCCGTGTCCCGGTTCTCGCCAGAAAGGCTCGTCGATGCCCCTCGCCACGATCAATGGGATTCAGCTGAATTACCAGGTCAAAGGCTCAGGAGACCTGGTCGTCATGATCATGGGGACCGGCAGCCCCGGTCGGGTGTGGGACCTCCACCAGGTTCCCGCGCTGCTGGCCGCGGGATATCGCGTGTGTACCTTCGACAACCGTGGCATCGCCCCGACCGACGAGTGCGCGGACGGCATCACCATCGAGGACATGGTCGCCGACACCGCGGCGCTGATCGAGCACCTCGGGGGCCCGGCGCACGTGATCGGCACCTCGCTCGGCGCGCGCGTCGCGCAGGAACTCGCGCTCTCGCGTCCCGAGCTGGTTCGCAAGGCCGTCTTCCTCGCCGCGCACGGTCGCCGGGTCGCGCTGCAGACGGCGCTGTCTGAGGGGGAGCGGGAACTCGACGCGCAGGGCATCACGCTGCCCGCGAGCTACCGGGCCGCGATCACCGCGGTGCTCAACCTCTCGCCCGCCTCGCTGGTCGATCAGATGGCGGCCCAGGACTGGCTGGACATCTTCGCCTTCTCCAAGGCGGAGACCAGCCGCGGTGTGCGAGCCCAGCAGAACCTGGACGACTTCGGCGACCGCCTCGCGGCCTACCGTCAGATCACCCGGCCCTGCCTGGCGATCGGGTTCGCCGACGACCGGTTGGTGCCGCCGTACCTGGCGGCCGAGGTGGCCAAGGCCATTCCGGGGGCGAACTACGTGGAGCTGCCCGACTGCGGCCACTACGGCTACCTCGAGCGCCCCGACGCGGTGAACTCCGCGATCCTGGACTTCCTCACCGGCTAGCCCTTCACGAGTTGGGCGAGGCGGTCCCAAGCCGGGGACGAGGCTCCCGGCTGGGACATCGTCGCCAACCGGGCGATGGTCGGGTTGTGGACGGGGCGCGCCTCGGATCGGCTGTCGTGGTTGGCGAACCAGGTCCGGGTTCGGTCCGCGAGGGCGGGGAGACGAGGATCGTCCGGCAACCAGTCGTAGGCGGCGTCGTGGTCGAGGTAGAGGGCCCGGAAATCGGGATCGGCTATGAGCTCGCGCTTTTCGGCGATCCACGCGGCGGCGTCCTCCGGTGACGCCGTTTGCATGAGGATCCAGCCGTCGCGTTCGAGGCGCAACTGGCGCTCGCTGACGCCGAGTTCACGCAGATCGTCGAGATGGTCGGCGACTTCCGGGGAGACGAAAAGCCTGTCGCCGCCGCGCAACTGGGCGAGGTGATCGCGGGTTCGCCGCAGCTGCGCGATGCGGTCCCGGAGATTGTGATCGATCTCGGCGATCGCTGCGGTGAGCGCCTCCGCGCCGGCGTCGAGGAGATCCTTGATCCGGGCCAGCGGCACGCCCGCATCGGCCAGCGTCCTGATCTTGACGAGGTCGATGGCATCTTGGGCGGTGTAGCGCCGGTAGCCGGACGAATCGCGATCGGGCTCGGCGAGCAGGCCCCGCTCGTGATAGTGACGAATGGCTTTGGTGGTCACCCCGGCGTAGTCCGCGAGCTGGCCGATTGTGATCATGCCGGGCATCCTTCCATTGGGCGATCGGGGCGCGGGAACGGTCAGGCCCGTCGGGTCAGGCGGCCGCCGCCGTTGCGGAAGCGCGCCTTGCCGTCACGGACGTCGTGGTAGGAGATGAGCAGCAGTCGCAGGTATCCGTCGAACGCCTCGAGTGGGTAACCGGCGGGTGCGAACAGGCCGGGCCGGACCGGCACGTAGCGCTGCGGAGGGGCGGAGGTCATGCCGCCCGCGAATTCGGTGAAGATCCGCTCTTGCGATTCGTCCGCCGGCTCGTAGGTCACCCGCTCCTCCAGCTGACCTTCGACGATGCTGACGTCGATGCGGAGCTGATCGGAGCGGTAGGTGCCCACATAGGGGGTGAGGTCGACGTCCTGCTCCAATTCGGTGATCAGCGTGGGGATCTGGACGCCGAGGTGCTCGCTCAGGAGCCACTGCAGTATCTGGTCCTGCAGCATGATCGCCCCCGAGGTGTTTCCGAAAGCGGCGAAGACCAGGTCGTGTTCGGGCACGACACACAGAATGGACACACCGCCGGGCGACGCGCCCGACATGGCGAGGACGGTCGTCTCGCCGAACGGATACAGCACCCAACCGAGGCCGATCGGCGGGACGTTCGGGCTGGCCATGTCGTGGGCGACCTGCTGCATCAGCGTGGTGGACTCAGGCGAGAGGACGCGTGTGCCCGACGGGGACACGCCGCCCGCGAGGTGGGTGCGTCCGAAGGCGAGCAGGTCGGCGACGGTGCCGATCGGCGTGCCGCCTGCCGGTCCCCAGGTCTCGGGCAACGCGAACATGCCGGTGGGCTCGGCCGCCATCGTCTCGAGGTCGTTGAAATGGCCGACCGCGGTGCTGCGGAGGATGGCCTGCTCGGCCGAGGTGCTGGAGTCCGCCATGCCGACCGGCGCGTAGATGTCGCGCTCGAGCAGGTCGGGGAAGGACAGGCCGGTCACCACTTCCAGCAGGCGTCCGGCAACGATCATGCCGCCGTTGGAGTAGCTGAGCTGCTCCCCGGGTTCGAACAGGGTGCCGCAGCTGCTCGCGAGGCCGTCGGCGTAGGTCCTCAGGGCGTCGCGGCCCCTGGCGTCGGGGAAGAACAGGTCCGCGTCGATGCCGTTGGTGTGCGAGATCAGGTGTCGGACCGTGATGTTGTCCGTCGCGCCCGGTGCGGTCAGGGCGAAGTCGGGTAGGTACTTCACCACCGGCGTGTCGAGGTCGAGGAGTCCGCGCTCGACCTGTTGGAGGACCAGCGTCGTGGTCAGGACCTTGGTGACGGAGCCGAAGAGGAATCCGGTGTGCTCGAGCATCGGTGCGCCGGTGGCGACATTCGCGGTGCCGTGCGCGACGACGACCTGTTCGCCTGCGTGGTAGATGCCGGCGACGAAACCGGGGACGTTGTCGGACTCGCAGTAGGCGGCGGCCTGCTCGCGGATCTGGGCTTCGACGGTGTGCAGTGCGTTGTTGTTCATGCGATCCATCGTCGAACCTTGCCCCAGGGGCAAGGTCAAGCCCCGCACCGAAATCCCGGCCGAGCACCGGGTAGTTTGCCTACCCTAAGGGTAGGTAGCCTATCCTAAGGTCCGAAATCACGGCGACGACCGGCGCCGCGCGACGAAGATCGGACCTGTATGTCTTCTCCCTCGGACTCGACGGCACTCCCGCACGCCACCGGACAGTGGCTTCCCGTCACCGCTGCCCAGTCCGAGGTGTGGGTCGCGCAGCGGCTCGCGCCCACCAGCCCGGCCTACAACATCTCGCTGACCATCGAGGTGAACGGGCCGCTCGACATCGCCCGCGCGGTCGAGTCCGTGTACATGACGATCCGGCGGGCCGAGGCGCTGCACGTGCGGTTCGCGGTCGGGCCGGACGGGGAACTCCGTCAGCAGCGGCTGGACCCCGAGGCGTGGACGCTCCGGATCATCGACCTGCGCGACCGACCCGACCCGGCCGCCGCGGCCCGGGCCTGGGTCGAGAACGACATGCAGACCGTCGCCGAACTGGAGAGCGACGAGGCCCTGTTCACCCAGACGATCCTGCGGATCGACGACGAGGTGACGTGGTGGCACCAGCGGTACCACCACAGCATCATCGACGGCTACGGCATCGTGCTGCTGGTCGGCGAGGTCGTCGGGCGGCAGGAGCATCCCGAGCTCCTCTTCGACGAGCAGGACTGGTCCCTGCAGACCGCGATCGAGGCGGACGCCGAGTACCGCGGCTCCGGTCGATACGAGGCGGACCGGGCGCACTGGCTGGAGTGGCTTGCCGACGCGCCCGAGCCGCCGGTGTTGCTGCCCCCGTCCCCTGACCCCCTCGCGCCGCCGATCAAGGCCAGCGTCGAACTCGACCAGGAGACCGTCGAGGGGCTGTACCGGTACGCCGACGCCCAGGGCATCCGGCGCACCCGCATCCCGTTCGCGATGCTCGCGGCCTACTTGCACCGGGTCAGCGGCCAGACCGACCTGATGCTGTCGGTGCCGTTGACCGGCCGCACCGGCCGCGCGCTCCGGAACCTGCCGTCGATGGCCTCGACCATCCTGCCGATGCGGCTGCAGGTGAACGGGGACAGCACGTTGGCCGCGCTCGCGGCGCACATCGACAAGGGGTTGATCGGCCTGCTCCGGCACGGTCGCTACCGGGGCGAGGACCTCGCCAGGGAGATGCGCGCGCTCGACCCGTCCCGCCGGGTCTTCGGTCCCGGCGTCAACATCGTGTTGTTCGAGCACTCGTTGACCTTCGGCGGCAGCCCCGCGTTCGCGCGGAACATGGTGACCGGTGCCATCGGTGAGCTCGACTTCACCGTCCAGCGCGGGCAGGAAGGCGAGTCGATCCGGATCGACCTGCGCGTCGGTGCGGGACTCGAGGACGACCTCGAACGGCACCGCGTGCAGCTCACCCAGTTCCTCGGTCAGCTCGCCGCCGCGCCCGACGCCCCGATCTCGCGATTCGACGTGATGTCGGACGTGCAGCGGCGGCAGGTGCTGGTGGACTTCAACGACACCGCCCGGCCGCAGCCCTCGCACACCGTGCCCGAACTGTTCGCGGCGCAGGTCGCGGCAACCCCGGACCGGGAGGCGCTGATCGCGGGCGAGGTCCGGCTCACCTATCGGGAGCTCGGCGCGCGCGTGAACCAGCTCGCGCGGCACCTCACCGAGCGTGGACTGGCACCGGAAGAAGTTGTCGCGGTGGGCGTTCCGCGCTCCGCAGAGATGGTCGTCGGGCTGCTCGCTGTGATGACCGCCGGCGGCGCCTTCGTGCCCCTCGACCCGGCCTGGCCGCAGGACCGCCGCGACCAGGTGCTCGCGGACGCAGGCGCACGGCTGGTGCTCACCGGACCGGGCGGGGTGCAGGTCCCGCCGGAGTCGGCGGTTGCGGTGGACCTGGCCGATTGGGCGCACGCGGGTCAGTCGGCGGATCCCCTCGACGCCGAGATCGCGGGTCAGTCACTGGCCTACGTCATCTTCACCTCCGGTTCCACCGGCAGGCCCAAGGGCGCGATGATCCGGCACGAGGCGATCTGCGCCCGGTTGCTGTGGCAGGTCGAGGAGGTGCTCGGGTTCGGCGTCGACGACGCCTCGCTGTTCAAGGCGCCTCTCTCCTTTGACATCTCGGTCAACGAGATCCTGCTTCCGCTGGTCTCCGGTGGCCGGCTCGTGGTCGCCGAAGCGGGCGGCGAGCGCGACCCGCACTACCTGCTCGATCTCATCGAACGCGAGCGGGTCACCTTCGTGTACCTGGTCTCGTCGATGCTCAGCGTGCTGCTGGACCTGGCCGAGGGCGGCCGCTCGCTCGACGGCCTCCGGCACGTCTGGTGCGGCGGCGAGGTGCTCACCCCGGAACTGTTCGACCGGTTCCGGCGCCGGCTGAGCACCACGCTCTACCACGGCTACGGTCCCGCCGAGGCGACCATCGGTGTCTCCCATGTGATCTACCGCGACCGGGCCGAGCGGATCGCATCCTCGATCGGCAGGCCGAACCCCAACACCCAGCTGTACGTGCTGGACTCGCAGCTGCGGCCGGTGCCGCCGGGAGTCGGCGGCGAGCTGTATGCCGGCGGCTACCTGCTCGGCCGCGGCTACGTCGGCGCTGCCGCGCTGACGGCCTCGAGGTTCATCGCCAACCCGTTCGCCGAGGACGGCTCCCGGCTCTATCGCACCGGTGACCTCGCGCGGTGGGCGGAGGACGGCAGCCTCGACTTCATCGGCCGCGCCGACAACCAGGTGAAGATCCGCGGCATGCGCCTCGAGCTCGAGGACGTCGAGGCCGCCCTCGCGTCGCACCCGGGCGTCCGCGACTGCGCGGTGCTGGTGCGCGAGAACAACGGGTCCAAGTACCTTGCGGGCTACGTGGTCTCGCACGCGGACCACCCGGCGCTGACCTCCGACGAGGTGCGGGCCTGGGCGGCGGCCAAGCTGCCCGAGTACATGGTGCCCACCGCGGTGCTGCTCCTCGACGAGTTCCCGCTGACCGCGAACGGCAAGCTGGACCGGCGGGCGCTGCCGGAACCGGATCTGCGCGCCGCGCTGCCCGGGCTGGCGCCGCGCACCGAGCGCGAGCAGCAGCTGTGCGCCATCATCGCCGGGGTGCTCGGCGTCGACAGTGTCGGCGTCACCGACGACTTCTTCGCGCTGGGCGGCGACAGCATCGTCGCCATCCAGCTGGTGAACCACGCGCGCGGCGCCGGCCTGAACTTCAGTGCCCGCGAGGTCTTCCAGCTGCGCACCGCGGAGGCCCTCGCCCGCGAGATCGAGGGCCGCGCCGAGGCGTTGGTGGACCGGCTCGACGTCCCGCTCGGCGAGGTCCCCGCGACGCCGATCATCGCGCACACCAGCGAATCCGGCGAGGCCATCGCCCGGTTCCACCAGTCGGTGCTCGTGCAGACACCGATCGGGTTCCACGAGGACGCGGCGCGCGCGGCACTGGCCGCCGTGATCGAGCGCCACGATGCGCTCCGCGCCGCGCTGGTGCGCGGTGAGCGTTGGACGCTGTCGGTGCCCGAGACCGCAAGCGAGACGGCCCCGCTGCGCCGGATCGACGCGGAACACCTGACCTCGGCCGAGCTCGAGGCCGTGGTTTCACGCGAAACAATCGATGCCGCAGCGCGACTCGACCCCGACGCGGGCGTGATGCTCGCGGCGGTCTGGTTCGACGGCGGGGCGGACCGCCCCGGTCGGCTGCTGCTGGTGGTCCACCACCTGGTGGTGGACGGTGTGTCCTGGCGGATCCTGCTCGAGGACCTGGCCAGGGCGGGATCGGCGGCGACGGCTGGCATTCCGGTCGAGCTGGCCCCGGTGGGCACCTCGCTGCGCCGGTGGTCCCAGCTGCTGTCCGAGCGGGCCGAATCCGGTGCGTTCGACGGCGAACTCGACCACTGGCTCTCGGTGGCACGGACGGCGGACACCGCGCTCGGCTCGCGCGCGCTCGATCCGGCGCTCGACCGCTGCGGCGCAGCCGAGTCGATCACGGTGAGCCTGGCGCCCGAGTTCACCGGCCCGCTGCTCGGGGCCGTACCCGCCGCGTTCGGTGGTCAGGTCGGCGACGTGCTGCTCACCGGGCTCGCGGTCGTGCTGGCGGACTGGCGAGGACAGGCCGGTTCCGGTGCCGGTTCATCCGACACGCAGGTGGTCATCGACCTCGAGGGTCACGGACGCGAGGAGGACGCCGCGGGCAGGCCGGTCGACCTGGGCCGCACTGTCGGCTGGTTCACCAGCCTGTACCCGGTCCGGATCGACGCGGGTGCGCTCGCGGACGGCCTCGACCCGGTCGCGCTCGGCGCGGCGGTGAAGGCGGTCAAGGAACAGTTGCGGGCGGTGCCGGGCAACGGGATCGGCTACGGCGCGCTGCGGTACCTGAGCTCCTCGGGTGTCGAGTTGGCAGGCGGCGTCACCCCGCAGGTGCTGTTCAACTACCTGGGAAGGGTTTCCGCCTCCGAGGGGGCGGACTGGCTGCCGATCGCGATGGACGGCGCCAACGACCCCGACGCGCCGATGGGCCACGCCATCGAGTTCAACGCGATCGCGGAGGACGGACCCGACGGGCCCACGCTCCGCACCACCATCACCTGGGCGCCCGGGTTGTTCCCCGCGGCGCGGATCGCCGCGCTGTCGGAGGCCTGGACCGCGGCGCTGCGTGCGCTCGCGGCGAGCGCCCCGTTCGGCGGCCACACCCCCTCGGACTTCCCGCATGCGCGGCTGAGCCAGGCGGACGTGAGCCAGCTCGAGGCCGCGGCCGCCGACCTGGTCGACGTGCTGCCGATGACCCCGCTGCAGGAGGGCATCTACTTCCACAGCGCGTTCGAGACCGAGCACTCCGATCCCTATGTGGTGCAGCAGATCATCGAGCTGACCGGGCCGGTGAACCCGCAGGCGCTGCACGCCGCGCTGCAGACGGTCGTGGACCGGCACGCGGCGCTGCGCACCGGGCTGCGCGCGGTGTCCGACGGCCGGGTGGTGCAGGTGGTCTCCGGCGACGCCCGCGTCCCGATGGAGACGGTCGACCTGCGCGGACTGAGTCGCGACGAGGCCTCGTCCCGGGTCCGGCAGATCCTCGCCGACGAGCGGGTGCGTGGCTTCGACCTCGAGCAGGCGCCGCTGCTGCGGTACGTGCTGGTGCAGCGGGACGGGGCGAGCGAAGCGGCGGGCGATACGACTGCGGACGAGCACCTGCTGCTGCAGTCGATCCACCACATCGTCGCCGACGGCTGGTCGGTGCCGGTGATGCTCCGCGAGCTGATGGCGCTGTACGCGCCCAAGGGTGGTTCGGCACCCGCGGCGCTGCCCGCCCCGGAGCCGTACCGGAACTACCTGGGCTGGTTGGGCTCCCGTGACCGGCAGGCATCGATCGAGGTGTGGCGTGCCGCGCTCGCAGGCGTCGACGAGCCGACCGGGCTCGGCAGGGCCGAGCGTGGCACCGAGGTCGGTGTCCGCGAGGTCAAGGTCAACCTGTCCGCGGCGCAGACCGCGGACCTCATCGCGTTCGGACGCGCTCGCGGCCTGACGCTGAGCACCCTTGTGCACGGCGCTTGGGGCCTGCTGCTCGGCCGGCTCACCAAGCGCCGGGACGTGCTGTTCGGCTCGACGGTCTCCGGTCGGGGCGGCGACCTGCGCGGCATCGAGACCATGGTCGGTCTGTTCATCAACACGGTGCCCGCCCGGTTGCGCTACCGCGCCGAGGAATCCGTCGCCGCCGCGCTGACCCGTTGGCAGGACGAGCAGTCGAGGCTGCTCGAGCACCAGTACATCGGCCTGAGCGAGCTGCGCAGGCTGACCGGGCTGCAGGAGCTCTTCGACACCCTGGTGGTGTTCGAGAACTACCCGATCGGTGAGGGCGCCGTCGCCGATCCGACCGGCACGCTGGAGATCACCGGCATCACCTTCGAGGAGAATCCGCCGTATCCGGTGACGCTGATCGTCGCGCCCGGCGACGAGCTGCGGCTGGAGGTCAAGTATCAGGCCGCGGTGGTCGACGCGGCCACCGCCGACCGGTTGGCCGACGGCATGGTGTCCTTCCTCGGCGAGCTGGTGCGCGACGGCGACCAGCCGATCTCCGCGCTGGCGCTGGTGACCGAGGCCGAGCGGGACGAGCTGGAGGCGAGCTGGGCCGCCTCCATCGGATCCGTCGAGGCCCGTACCCTCACCGACCTGCTCGACGAGCAGGTCGCGCGCACCCCGGACGCGGTCGCCGTCGAGTTCGAGGGCCGGTCGCTGACCTACGCCGAGCTGCACGCGCGGTCGAACCGGCTGGCGCGCGAGCTCGTCGATCGCGGGGTCGGACCGGAGTCGCTCGTGGCCGTCGCGCTGGGCCGTTCGCTCGAGCTGATGGTCGCGCTGCTGGCAGTCGGCAAGGCAGGCGGCGCCTACCTGCCGCTCGATCTCGACTACCCGGCCGACCGGTTGTCGTACATGCTGGCCGATGCCGAGCCGGTGTGCGTGCTCACCGACGGCGAGCCGTTCGAGACCGGGCTGCCGGTGCTGACGGTGGATCTGTCCGAGCCCATGGGGGATTCGGATGTGCCGCCTGCGGTTGCCGGGGCCGTGGCGGGCAATCCCGCGTACGTCATCTACACCTCGGGTTCGACCGGCAGGCCCAAGGGCGTGCTGGTGTCGCACGAGGCCACCGTCAACCGGCTGCTCTGGATGCAATCGGAGAACCCGCTGACGGTGGGGGACCGGGTGCTGCAGAAGACGCCGTCGAGCTTCGACGTCTCGGTGCCGGAGTTCTTCGGGCCGTTGATCGCCGGGGCCACCGTCGTGCTGGCCAGGCCCGGCGGGCACAAGGATCCGGGATACCTGGCCGGACTGATCTCCGAACGCGGCATCAGCCGTGCGCATTTCGTGCCGTCCATGCTCGACCTCTTCCTGGCCGAGCCGGGCGCGGCCGCATGCACCGCGCTGCGGGTCGTCGCCTGCTCGGGTGAGGCTCTGTCCGCCGCGTCGGCCCGGCGCTTCGCCGAGGTGCTGCCCGGCGTCCGCCTGGACAATCTCTACGGGCCAACCGAGGCCGCGGTCGAGGTGAGCTACTTCTTCGGGGCACAGGCGCTGTCCGCGACGGCGCACAGCGTGCCGATCGGTGCGCCGGTCGCCAACACCCGGCTGTACGTGCTCGATCAGTACCTGAACCCGGTGCCGCCGGGTGCCGAGGGGGAGCTGTACCTGTCCGGGCCGCAGCTCGCCCGCGGCTATCTGGGCCGCGCCGCGCTGACCGCGGACCGGTTCGTGGCCGACCCGTTCGTCGCAGGCACCCGGATGTACCGGACCGGCGACCTGGTGCGGTCCGCGGACGGTGAACTCGAGTACGTCGGCCGCGCCGACGACCAGGTCAAGCTGCGCGGCTTCCGGATCGAGCTCGGCGAGATCGAGGCCGCGCTGCTGGCCGATCCGTCGGTGGCCCAGGCCGCCGTCCTGGTGCGCGAGGACCGTCCCGGCCAGCAGCGCCTGGTCGCCTATGTGGTGCCCTCCGGGCCCGTGAGCACTTCCGGCCCGCAGGGGGACCAGAAGTACGCACAGGCGCTGGCCGCCTCCTTGCCGGAGTACATGGTGCCCAGCGCGTTCGTGGAGCTGGACGCGTTGCCGCTCAGCCCGAGCGGCAAGCTGGACCGCAAGGCCCTGCCCGCGCCGGACTTCTCAATCGCGGTGTCGGAGGCCGCCCCGAGCTCGGGCACGGAGGGACGCATCGCCGCCCAGTTCGCCGAGGTGCTCGGCCTGGACCGGGTTGGCCCGGGTGACGACTTCTTCACCCTCGGCGGCGACAGCATCCTGGCGATCCGGCTGGTGAACCTGGCCCGCCGCGACGGTGTCACGCTCACCCCCCGCCAGATCTTCGAGCAGCGCACGCCTGCCGCCATCGCGCGGTTGGTCGGCGAGGCGGCCCCGATCGCGGAGGCGGCCACGCCCGACGCGTTCGTCGCGGACGGCATCGGCGAGGTCATCCCGCTGCCGGTGGTGCACCGGCTCTCCGAATGGTCCGGCGGCACCGACCGCTTCAACCAGGCCGTGCTGCTGTACACCCCGGCAGGCGCCGAGGAGCGCGGACTGACCGCGGCGCTGCAGGCGCTGCTCGACCACCACGACGGCCTGCGCGCCCGGTTGACCCGGCACGCACCCGGCGTCTGGTCGACGGTGACCACCGAACCCGGTTCGGTGAGCGCCGCCTCGATCTTCACCGCCGTCGACGCCCGCGACCCGGAGTCGCTGCGCGCCATCGTGACCGAGCACTCCGAGGCGGCGACCGACCGCCTCGACCCCGAGTCGGGTGTGATGCTGCAGGCGGTGTGGTTCGACGCCGGACCGGAGATCACCGGCCGCCTGCTGATCGTCGCGCACCACCTCGTGGTCGACGGGGTGTCCTGGCGGATCCTGCTCGAGGACCTCGCGATGGCGAACGTGGCGTCGGCATCCGGCCAGGATGCGGCGCTCGATCCCGTCGGCACCTCCCTGCGCGGGTTCGGCCGGATCGCCGCCGAGCAGGCCCAGGGCGCCGAGCGCCTCGCCGAGCTGGCGCACTGGTCCGGCGTGACCGCGCCGGGAGCGGCTCTGGTGCCGGAGGTCAGCGGTCACGCGACCATCGGAACCGGCTCCCAGCAACGGATTTCGCTGTCCGTGGACGACACCGCCGCCGCGTTGACGACCGTCCCCGCGCTGGCGAACGCCGACGTGACCGACGTGCTGCTCAGCGCGCTGCGGATCGCCGTCAGCCGCTGGCACCGCGACACCGGCCGCGCCGCGTCCGACCTGCTGGTCGACCTGGAGCGGCACGGCCGCGAGGAGCTGGCGCCTGGCGTTGACCTGTCCCGCACCGTCGGCTGGTTCACCAGCATCAGCCCGGTCCGGCTGCGGGCGGGCGACCGGCCGCTGGACGTGCTCAAGGACGTGAAGGAGCGGCTGCGGGACGCGCCCGACGGCGGCATCGGCTACGGCATGCTGCGGTACGCGAACGCCCGCACCGCCGCCCTGCTCGCTGCCCGCGCGGAGTCGCAGGTCCTGTTCAACTACCTGGGCAGGATGCCGTCGGCAGATCTCGGCATCGCGGTCCCGTGGGCCCCGGCCCCCGAGACCGGTGCGCTGTCAACCGATCCCGATGCCGACATGGGCGGCCCCTACCTGCTTATCGTCAACGCGATCTGCGAGGACACCGCCGAGGGCCCGGTGCTGACGGCGAACTTCGGCCGCTCCGAGCTGGGGCTGACCGAGGCCGACGGTGAGGCGCTGAGCCAGGGCTGGGCGCAGGCGCTACGCGAGCTCGTCGAGACCGCGGCGCGCCACGACGGTCCCGGTGTGCTGACGCCGTCGGACGTGCCGCTGGTGACGCTGACCCAGGCGGAGCTGGACCTGATCGCCGAGCGCAGCCCCGCCGGGGTCGACGCGGTGTGGCCGCTGTCCCCGCTGCAGGAGGGCCTGTACTTCCAGGCCACCTTCGACGAGGGCGCCGACATCTACACCGCGCAGTTCTCGCTGGACTTCGAGCACCGGCTCGACATCGAGCGGCTGGCCTCGGCGCTGCGCACTCTGCAGCGCCGGAACCCCACGCTGCGTGCGGGATTCCTCAGCGACGGCCTGACCGCGCCGGTGCAGTTCATCACCGCGGACCTCGACGTCCCGATCGTCGAGTTCGACCTGCGCGAGCTGACGGAGGCCGAGCGTGAGGCCCACGCGGCCGAGCTGATGGCCACCGACCGGCTCACCCCGTTCGACCTGACGGCGCCGCCGCTGTGGCGGGCGATGGTGATCCGCCTCGACGACGACCGCGACCGTCTGGTGGTCAACCGGCAGTTCCTGCTCTGGGACGGCTGGTCGAACGGCATCGTCGTCAGCCAGCTGCTCGCGCTCTACGAGGCGGCCGGCGACGACAGCGGGTTCCCGACCCCGACGGGTGGTTTCGACGACTACCTGGGCTGGCTGCGCGACCGCGACAGCGAGACCGGTCGGGCGGAGTGGCGGCGCGCGCTGGCCGGTCTCGAGGAGCCGACCCTGCTCGGGTCGGCCGTGGCCGGGGCCCCCGCGCTGCCCGGCCGCCGCGACACCGTGCTCACGGCCGAGCTGAGCGAGCGGCTGCGGGCCAGGGCGTCGGCCAGCGGGGTCACCTTCAACGCCGTCCTCAGTGGCGCGCTCGCGCTGGTGCTCGGCGCCGCGACCGGCCGCGACGATGTCGTGTTCGGCATCACCGTCGCAGGCAGGCCCCCCGAGGTCGAGGGCCTCGACACGGTGGCCGGCCTTTTCCTCAACACCGTCCCGGTCCGCACCACCCTGCGTCCGGCGGAGCGGGTGGAGGACCTGTTGCGGCGCAGCCAGTCCGAGCGACTCGGCCTGATGCCGCACGACTATCTCGGACTGGCCACGATCGGGCGCGAGTCCGATCACCGCCAGCTCTTCGACGTGCTCTACGTGCTGCAGAACTTCGTCGACGAGAACCAGGTGTCGGCGCTCAACAGCGCACACGACATCAGCGGCGGCGACAGCGTCGACCACACCCATTACCCGCTGACCGTGGTGGTGACGCCCGGCAACCGGGTGAAGATCAAGTTCGAGTTCCGCCCCGAGGCGGTGGCCGAGACGACGGTCGAGTCGATGCTGGCCCGGTTCGTCGGGCTGCTCGAACTGTTCGCCGACGACGTGTCCGCACCGGTCGGGTCGCTTGACCTGTCGCTGCCCGGCGAGCGCGCGGCGCTGATGGCGGGCTCTACCGAGCGGGAGCTGCCCGAGTCCACCATCGCGGACCTGTTCGCGGAAGCGGCCGCGCGCACCCCGGATGAGGTCGCGCTGGTGTTCGGCTCGCAGTCGGTGACCTATCGCGACCTCGACGGCCGGATCAATGCCATGGCCCGGCTCCTGCTGGCGCACGGCGCCGGTCCGGAACGGATTGTGGCGCTTGGCCTGCCGCGATCGGTTGAGATGGTCGTCGCGCTGTTCGCGGTGCTGCGTACCGGGTCGGCGTACCTGCCGCTGGAGCTGGACCACCCGGCGGAGCGACTGCTCGGGATGCTCGACGATGCCGGGCCGGTGGCGCTGGTGACCACCGTCGCGGTCCGCGAGACCCTCGCCGGTTTCGAGGGCACGGCGATCGTCCTCGACGGCGACGCGAGCCGGGACCACGGCACCGGACCGCTGACCGATGCGGAGCTGGGCGGCTTCGCCCCTGGCACCCCGGGGCGGCTGGACCACCCGGCGTACGTCATCTACACCTCCGGCTCGACGGGCAAGCCCAAGGGCGTGGTCACCGGGTACCGCGGCCTGACCAACATGCAGTTCAACCACCGCGCGGAGATCTTCGACCCGACGATCGCGATGACCGGGAGCCGACGCCTCCGGATCGCGCACACGGTGTCGTTCGCCTTCGACATGTCGTGGGAGGAGCTGCTCTGGCTCGTCGAGGGGCACGAGGTGCACATCTGCGACGAGCACCTGCGCCGGGACGCGGAGGCTCTGGTCGCATACTGCAATGCCAACGCCATCGACGTCGTCAACGTGACGCCGACCTACGCGCAGCACCTGTTCGAGGAGGGCCTGCTCGGCGACGGCCCGGGCGAGCATCGGCCGCCGCTGGTGCTGCTCGGCGGCGAGGCGGTACCGGACTCGGTGTGGAGCAGGCTGCGGGACACGGAGGGGACGTTCGGTTACAACCTCTACGGCCCAACCGAATACACGATCAATACGCTCGGCGGCGGCACGTCGGACTCCGCGACGCCAACGGTCGGCAAGCCGATCTGGAACACTAGGGCCCACATTCTCGACTCGTGGCTGCGTCCGGTAGCGGACGGGGTGGCGGGCGAGCTGTACATCGCGGGCATCGGCCTGGCCCGCGGTTACCTGGACCGCTTCGGCCTGACCGCGGAGCGTTTCGTGGCCGACCCGTTCGCGGCGGGCGGCCGGATGTACCGCACCGGTGACCTGGTGCGGCGCGGCGCCGACGGCAACATCGACTTCCTCGGCCGTACCGACGACCAGGTGAAGATCCGCGGTCACCGCGTCGAGCTGGGCGAGATCGAGTCGGTCCTGGCCGGCCTCGACGGGGTGCGGCAGTGCGCGGTCATCGCGGCGCCCGGCCCCGGCGGCGTCAAGCGGCTGGTCGCCTACGTCGTGCCCTCCGGGCCCGTGAGTGATTTCGGCCCCCATGGGGGCCAGAAGTACTCACAGGCGCTGCGCGCCTCCCTGCCGGACTACATGGTTCCCGCGGCGTTCGTGCCGACCGACACCCTGCCGATGACGGTGAACGGCAAGCTCGACGTGCGAGCGTTGCCGCCGGTGCCGGACGCGGTCGGCTCGGGCTCACGCGCGCCGGCCGATCACATCGAGCAGGCGCTGTGCGAGCTGTTCGGTGAGGTGCTCGACGTCAGCGAACTCGGCACGGCGGACAGCTTCTTCGACCTCGGCGGGCACTCGCTGTTGGCGACCCGGCTGATCAGCCGGGCCCGGTCGGCGCTGGCCACCGAGCTGACCATGCGGGACCTCTTCGAGGCGCCGACCGTTGCGGAGCTGGCGGAACGGGTCCGGGCACGGGGCCAGGCGGTGCGCCCGGTGCTGGCACCGACGGTCCGGCCCGAGCACCTGCCGATGTCGTACGCGCAGCAGCGGCTCTGGCTGATCCAGCAGATCGAGGGGGAGTCCGCCGCGTACAACTTCCCGATCGTGTTGCGCCTGAAGGGCGAGCTCGACGCCGGGCTGTTCGCGACCGCGCTCGCGGACGTGGTCGGCAGGCACGAGTCGCTGCGCACCGTGTTCGGAGAGGTCGACGGTCTGCCCGTGCAGCGGGTCCTCGACGAGGCGACCCCGGAGCTGACGGTGGTGGACGGGACCGAGGCCGAGATCGCGGACCTGGTCCGCGGCGCTGTGCTGCGGCCCTTCGACCTGACCCACGAGATCCCGGTGCGCGGCACCGTGATCCGACTGGACGCGCACGACCACGTCCTCGCGCTGGTGCTGCACCACATCGCCACCGACGAGTGGTCGGACCGGCCGTTCCTGCGCGACCTGATGCTCGCCTACGCCTCGAGGGCGCACGGGCAGGCGCCGCAGTGGGAGCCGCTCGCCGTACAGTACGCGGACTACACGCTCTGGCAGCGCGAGCTGCTCGGCGACCCAACGGACCCGGATTCGGTGCTGAGCGAGCAGCTCTCGTACTGGGAGCGGACGCTGTCCGGTGCGCCGGAGGAGCTGACGCTACCCACCGACCGTGCCCGGCCTGCGCGGCCGAGCTTCGCGGGCGGAGCGGTCGAACTGGACCTGGATCCGCATACCACCGCGGCGCTGCGGGCGCTGGCGGCCGACAGCGGCGCGAGCATGTTCATGGTGCTGCACGCCGCCGCCGCGGCGCTGCTGCACCGCATCGGCGCCGGCGATGACCTGCCGCTCGGTGCGCCCATCGCGGGTCGCACCGAGCAGGGCCTCGACGAGATGGTGGGATTCTTCGTCAACACGCTGGTGCTGCGCACCGACGTGAGCGGCAACCCGACGTTCGGCGAGCTGCTGGCCCGGGTCCGCGAGCTCGACCTCGCAGCGTTCACCAATGCCGACGTCCCGTTCGAATCCGTTGTCGAGCGCCTGAACCCGGCCCGCACGCTGGCAAGGAACCCGCTGTTCCAGGTGATGGTCGGCTACCACAGCCGGGCCGCCGACATCACGGAGCTGGGCGGGCTGACCCTCGAACCGGTGCCGCTGCAGGAGCGGACCGCCAAGTTCGACCTGGTGTTCAACTTCACCGAGTACTTGGACGAGGATCGGATCGCGCTGCGCCTCGAGTTCGGCGCCGACCTGTTCGACCGGTCCACCGCCGACGCGATCGCGCACCGTCAGCTGGCGCTGCTCGATGCCGTCGCACAGGAGCCGTCGATGCCGATCGGCGCGGTCGACGTGTTCCTCCCGGGCGAGCGGAACCTGGTGCTGGTGGACTTCAACGACACCGGCAGGCAGGTGCCGGAGGAGACCCTCGACGCCTCGTTCGCGCGCTGGGTCGCGGCAACGCCGGGCGCGGTGGCCGCGCTCGACGAGCACGGCAGCGCGACGTACGCCGAGCTCGACGAGCGGTCCGACCGGATCGCCGCGGTGCTCGGCGGCCGCGGCGTCGGCGCGGAATCGGTGGTGGGCCTTGCCGTTCCGCGTTCGGTGGACATGGTCGCCTCGGTGCTGGCCGTCCTCAAGCTGGGTGCGGCCTACCTGCCGCTCGACCTGAGCCACCCCGCGGACCGGATCTCGTACCTGCTGGTCGACTCGAACGCGAGGGTGCTGCTGAGCACAGCCGCGGAATCCGCGCGGATCGAGGAGGTGCCGGGCCTGCGCCGGGTGCTGCTCGACGAGCCGGACGTCGTCGCGGAGCTCGCCTCGGCGGGGAGGCCGCCGACCGCGGTGCCCGCGGGCATCGACCACGCGGCCTACGTCATCTACACCTCCGGGTCCACCGGCAGGCCGAAGGGCGTGGTGGTCTCGCACGAGGGCATCTCCAGCCTGGTCGCCACCGCCGAGGACCGGATGCGACTGGTGCCGGGTTCGACTGTGCTGCAGTTCGCCTCGGTCGGGTTCGACGTGGCGGTGTTCGAGCTGTCGATGGCCCTGTGCACCGGGTCGCGTCTGGTGATCGTGCCGGACCGCTCGCGGGTCGCGGGCCCAGAGCTGACCGACTTCATGCACGAGCATGAGGTCACGCACGCGATCATCCCGCCCTCGTTGATGGCCGCGCTCCCGCCGGGCGCCCTGGTGCCCGCGGGCTGCACGGTCCTGGTCGGCACCGAGACCGTGCCGCCGGACCTGATCGGACGGTGGGCGGAGCGGCTGAATCTGCTGGCCGCCTACGGCCTCACCGAGGCGACGGTGAACAACACCCTGTGGCAGGCGCAGCCGGGCTGGAACCAGGCCGTGCCGATCGGCATCCCGGACCCCAACGAGCAGGCGTTCATCCTCGACGCGCGACTGCGGCCGGTTCCGGTCGGCGTCGCGGGGGAGCTGTACATCGCAGGCCGCGGGCTGGCCCGCGGCTATCTCGGCAAGCCTGCGTTGACGGCGGGGCGTTTCGTCGCCAATCCGTTCGGCCCCGGCCGGATGTACCGGACAGGTGACCTGGCGCGCTGGCGGGCCGAGGGCAATATCGACTTCCTCGGCCGGGTCGACGACCAGGTGAAGATCCGGGGCTTCCGCATCGAGCTCGGCGAGATCATCGCTGCGCTCGCGGACAGCGAGGGCGTCAACCAGTCCGCGGTCGTCACCGACCGGGACGGGTCGATCGCCCGGCTGATCGGGTACGTGGTGCCGTTCGAGGGTGCGGTGGTCGATCCGGCCGCGGTGCGCGCCCACGTGGCGTCGTCGCTGCCGGACTACATGGTGCCCAGCGTGGTCATCGTGCTCGACGGACCGCTGCCGCTCACGCCGAACGGCAAGCTCGACCGTAAGGCGCTGCCCGCGCCGGACTGGTCGGAGCTGACCGGCGACGTCGCGCCGCGGACCCCGAGGGAGCGGGTGATCGCGGACCTGTTCGCGGAGATCCTGCACCTGCCCTCGGTCGGTGTGCACGACAACTTCTTCGACCTCGGCGGTCACTCGATGGCCTCGATGCAACTGGTCGGCCGGGTGCGCACCGAACTCGGTGCCCAGCTGAGCATTCGGGAGGTCTTCGACGCACCGACCGTCGCGGAGCTCGCCGAGCTGACCGAGGCGGACAACGGTGAGGGCAGGCCTGCCCTGCTCGCGGGGGCGCCCCGCGACGGTGCGGCGCCGTTGTCGCCGCCGCAGCGCAGGCAGTGGCGGATGTATCGGGAGTCGCCGACCGCCAGCCACGCCCTCTCGCTCTACCCGGAGCGTCGACTCGACGCCGAGTCGCTGGCGTTGGCCCTCGACGACGTGGTCTCGCGGCACGAGCCGCTGCGCACGGTGTTCTTCGAGCGCGAAGGAGGGGTGTTCGGCCAGGAGGCGGTGCGCCCTCAGGTCGGGCTGGTCGATGTCGGCGACGGCGATCTGCACGCGCGGGTCTTCGAGTTGGCCCAGCAGCCGATGGATCTCACCGAGCAGGCGCCGCTGCGGGTTCAGCTCGTGGAGGACTCGTCGGGTCGTCAGGCCCTGCTGCTGGTGATGCACTACCTGGCCGTCGACGAGTGGTCCGTGGTGCCGTTGCTCGGGGAACTGCTCGCCGGCTATCTGGCGCGGCAGGCGGGACACGCGCCCGAGCTGCCGCAGCTGCCGGTGACCTATGGCGACTACGAGGCGTGGTCGCGGCAGGTTCTCGGCGACCCCGCGGACGAGTCGAGCAGGCATGCAAGGCAACTTGCGTACTGGCGGGAGCGGCTGTCCGGACTGCCCGAGGCCATGAGCATGCCGGGTGTGAGGCCGGGTGGTCCCCGCCGCGGCGACGTGGTGCCGCTGCCGATCGACGAGTCGCTGCATCGCGAGATCGACGCGCTCGCCCGTCGGACCGGAACTTCGATGTTCATGGTGTTGCAGTCGGCACTGGCCGTCGCTCTCGCCGAAGCCGGTGTGGGCGAAGATCTTCCGATCGGAGCCCTGGTGGCCGGCCGGACCGAGGAGGCGCTGTCCGGGTTGATCGGCTGCTTCTTCAACACGGTGGTGCTGCGGACGGACACCTCGGGTGAGCCGACCTTCACTGAGTTGCTGGCCCGGGTCCGGGAGAGCAACCTGTCCGCGCTCGAGCATCAGGATGTCGGATTCGATGACGTGGCAACCGATCTCGGCGGCGATGCGCTGCGACCCCAGGTGATGGTCGTGCACCACGAACAGGCGCGCCTCGGCGAGCTGGACGGAGTCTTCGGTGGCCTGCTGCCGGTTCCGGTCGGCGAGCCGGTGTCGGACCTGGCGCTGAGCTTCTACGAGCCGGTGGGCGATGGCCCCGTGCACGCCTATCTCGGCTACCGGACGGACGTGCTCGAGCCCGCGGTCGTGTCCGCGCTGGCGGATCGGTTGCTGGCCCTGCTGGCCGCCGCGTGTGCCGACGCGGATCGCCGGATCGGGTGACCGAGTGAAGGCCCGCCCCGGGCCCCAAATTAGGGTAGGCTGCGCTACTATTCAGCGCGGCCCGAATGTTGGACCCCGAGCTATGTCAGCAACAAGTAGCACTGCCGCCGGCCGAACCGGCGAGGATGGATGACGCGTCATGGATACGACTCTCTCGGCCGCTGACCGCGACCAGTCGCCGACCTACGACCTGGTCGGCGTCGGCTTCGGGCCGTCCAACCTGGCGCTGGCCATCGCCATCGAGGAGCACAACGCGAAGTGTGCCCCCGGGGACCGGATCGAGGCGCGCTTCCTGGAGAAGCAGGACCGCTTCCGCTGGCACCCGGGCATGCTGCTGGACGGCGCGACCATGCAGATCGCGTTCCCGAAGGACCTGGTGACCTTCCGTAACCCGGCCAGCTCGTTCAGCTTCTTCTCCTACCTGTTCGACAAGGGCCGGCTGGTCGACTTCGTCAACCACCAGACCTTCTTCCCGACCCGGCACGAATTCAACGACTACCTGCAGTGGGCGGCAGGCCGGGTCGACGCCGACGTGCGATACGGCACCGCCGTCACCGGCGTTCGTGGCCTGCCCGCCGCGGATGGCGCGGTGGACGAGTTCGCGGTCGAGACGGCCGACGGGCAGGTCATGCGGACGCGGAACCTGATCGTCGGGGCCGGGTTGCGCGAGCGGATCCCGGAGTGGGCGACGCCGTCGGCGCGCTGCTTCCACAACCATCAGTTCCTCTTCCGGATCGACGAGCTGCCCGAGTTGCGGCACCAGCGCTTCGTGGTGCTCGGCGCAGGCCAGAGCGCGGCCGAGGTGGTCCAGTACCTGCACCGCAACTACCCGCAGGCCGAGGTGCACAGCGTGTTCTCCCGCTACGGCTACAGCCCGGCGGACGACAGCCCGTACGCGAACCGCATCTTCGACCCCGGCGCCGTCGACGAGCTGCACGGTGCCGACAGCACCGAGCGCGAGCGGATCCTGACCCTGCACAAGAGCACCAACTACTCGGTCGTCGACATCGAGCTGATCAACGAGCTGTACACCACGGAGTACCAGGAACTGGTGCGCGGCCAGCGGCGCCTGTTCATGCGCCGGGCCTCCGAGATCGACGGCGTGGTCGAGACAGAGGAGGGCATCGAGGTGAGCGTGCGCAGCAACCTCGACGGCCTGACCGACTCGCTGATGTGCGATGCGCTGGTGCTGGCCACCGGGTTCACCCCCACCCCGCTGAGCAACCTCATCGGCGACCTGGCCCCCGAGGGCGGGGTCGCCACCGAGGTGGACCGCGATTACCGGCTGGTCACCCCCGAGAACGTCCGCGGTGGCATCTATCTCCAGGGCGGCACCGAGAAGACGCACGGCCTCACCTCGTCGCTGCTGTCCAACGTCGCCGTTCGCGCCGGTGAGATCCTGAATTCTGTGCTGGAAAATCGCCCCGACCACGGCGATCTTGATAGGGTCGAGGCGTCCGCTGGGGCGGAAACCCCAGCGCGGGAAACACCGATGAACGAATTTGCGACAAGCGAGGCCAGATGAGCACCAATCCCTTTGACGACGAAGACGGCCGTTTCTATGTGCTCGTCAACGACGAGGACCAGCATTCGCTGTGGCCGACGTTCTCGGACGTCCCGCAGGGGTGGCGTGTGGTGTTCGGTGAGGACAGCCGCCAGGCGTGCGTCGAGTACGTCGAGGCCAACTGGACCGACATGCGCCCGAAGAGCCTGCGTGAGGCCATGGAACGCGACGCTGCCGAGCGCGGAAACCAGAGCTGACAACCCGGCGCCACCGGCGCCGGCGCACTGACTACGACGCCCGATTCTGACCCGACCTCCGTCGGCTCAGGGTCGGGCGTTTCAGCGTTCCCGTGCGGCGCAGAATCCGTGGCCGCCGCATGGTCCTGGCGATCCACTCGCCGAGCGTCACCCCGGCGGCGAGCGCGCATCCGATGCCGAACGCCGAGAGCAGCGCGCTGAACCCGTCCAGCAACTCGTTGTTGAGCAGGGCGTACAGGCCCCGGTAGAGGGCGAGACCCGGCAGCAGCGGGGTGATGCCCGCGACCGCGATCACCTGCGGCGGCGTCAGCGCTCGGCGGGCCAGGATGCCGCCGACCGAGCCGACCACGGTCGCCGCGATGGCCGAGGCGATGACCGGGCCGATGCTCACGCTCAACGCCAGGCTGTAGACGAGAATGCCGGCGGCGCCGCCGATACCCGCGACGGGCAGCGCCCGTCGCTCCGCGTAGCAGGCCACCGCGAAGAAAAGCGAGGTGAACGCGCCCGCGACCACCTGCACCGGGATCTGGGCCAGCGCGGGCGGCGGGACGGTGGTCAGCACCGGCAACGTCGAACCGAGCGCGCCCGCGATCCGCAGCGAGATCGCGACGCCCGCGATGATGCCGCCGGTCATCATGAGGACCTCGAAGAACCGTGCGACGGCGGTGATCGGTGCGCCGGTGATGGCGTCCTGCACCGAGCCGACCAGCGACAGCCCCGACAGCAACACGATCACCCCGGCCGCGATGATCAGCGACGGCCGGATGGTGATGCCCAGCTGGTCGCTGAAGGTGTACAGCAGGCTGGCTGGCGCGGCGGCGATCAGTCCGCCCATCACGTGCTGGAAGAAGAACGGGAGCCCGACGGCGTTCAGCCTGCGGTTGACCCGGTCGATGACCATGGTGGTCAGGAAGCTGACGACCGCCACCAGCAGGTTGCCGCCGAGCAGCACCGAGGCGGATGCCGCCATCGACGCCCACGCCAGCGTCGCCGTCCAGCGGTTGTAGGGATGTGGCGCGCGGGTGATCCGGGTCAGCTCGTCGTGTGCGTCGTCCGGGTTGACCGCCTCGGTCCGCAGTCGGCGGGTGAGCCGGTCGACCGCGGCGAGCCGGGTGAAGTCCAGCGCCCGGTAGTGCACGATCCGCATGGTGGCTGCTGGTGGCATCGTCGGTCCGCGGTGCGCGCTGATGCGGATCGCGTTGTAGGTGACGTCGACGTCGCAGCGCGCGAGCCCGTAGCTCGCGGCGACGAACTGGACCTGCGCGGTGGTGTCCATCGCGGAGGTGCCCGACGCGAGCAGCACCTCGCCGGATCGGAGGGCGATGTCGAGGACCTCCGCGACCTTGGCGTCGTCGGTGAGGTCGATCGGCTGCAGGGGCGCGGGGGCCGAGGTCTGGTCGTCGACCACCGCCCGTTCTTCACCGATCAGCCTGTTCAGCGAGGTGAGTGCGTCGCGCAGGCGCCCCCTCGCCACGTCAGGACACCGCGTCCGCTTCGCTCAGATCCGTTGCCGCGAAGGCAGATTCGAGGTCGGTGTGCCGGAAGATCGACGTCACCTGGTCGTGTACCACGCGGAAGGCGGTGGCGACCGTCGACTTCTCGTCGGGCTTCGCGGCCCAGCTGGCCTCCTCCTCGACCACGACGACGCCCTCGTGCACGAACATGCGTCCGGCGATCAGGGTCAGCCCGGACTCGGAGGCCCACTCGCGCAATGCGGTCAGGCCCTGCCCGGCACCTTCCGGGCCTGCCACCTCCACGTCGTCGCTCGAGAGCGCGAGGAGGGTGTCGATGTCGGAATCGTTCAGTGCGTCGTGCCACGCGAGGACCGTGGCGATCTCCGAGGTGCTCATGCGTCCACGCTATCGGTTTCCGGCCGCGGAGGGCGTGCATGGGGCCTGCGCCTTTTCGGCTGCGACCGCCGGACCCGCGAACTAGGCTTTGAGGCGCTGACGCTGGAGCGCCGGTGCTCGCATTCGTTCCGGAACGAGGCGGCAAAGATGGTGGTGAATCGTCGAAGGCCGATCTCCGTGGTCGCGTGCGTCGCGATCTCCCTGGCGCTGGTCCTCACGTCATGCTTCTCGACGACGGGGGAGCCGGGCGTCAACGCAGGCCCCGACGGCACCCCCGCCGCGTATCGGGAGCCGGTGAGGCTGTCGAGCGAGGACGGCGTGCTCGAGGTGCGGCTGTCGGCGCGCCAGGGCACGGTCGCCCTCGACACCGCCCCGGGGCCGGTCTCGAATTTCCTGCTGTTCGGGTACGAGGTCATCCGGGGGACGGCCTCGGACGGCGAGGCGAAGGGTGAGGACGTGTACCCGGCGCCGACGCTGCGGGTCGACCCCGGGGAGCGCCTGATCATCCACTACGACAACGACCTGCAGGGCCTGACGATCGAGGACTTCTACGATCCGGCCTTCACCCCCGCGGGCGGCCAGGTGCCGATCTACCCGCCGTCGCTCGCGTCGGCGCCGCTGAACCTGCACACCCACGGGCTGCACGTGAGCCCCGACGGCAACGCCGACAACGTGCTCCTCGACATCCCCGCCGGGATGGGTAACCGCTACGACTACGCGGTCCCGGAGGACATGCCGAACGGAATGTACTGGTACCACAGCCATCGCCACACCCTCACCGCACAGCAGACCTATCTGGGGCTCGCGGGCATGCTCGAGATCGGGCGCCCGGACGGCAACCTTCCGCTGGTGACGCAGAACGAGATCCCGATCCGCGACATGGCGCTGCAGTACAACTTCGTCTTCGACCGCAAGGGCAGTGGACGGCAGCTGAACGACCCGGACTGGCCGCAGTACGTCAGCACGCTCACGCCCCCGAAGGGTTCGGAGCTGGCCGACGGCACGTATTCCCCGAGCCTGGCCCCGGTGAACTTCCCGGAGACGACGAAGGGTTCCCGGTACGTCACCAACTGGTACGCCGGGCCGCTGTCGCCTGCCAACCACCGCGGCCAGAACCAGTTTGTCCCCGGCAATCTGCAGACCTTCACCAGCGACACGGTGACCGTCCCTGCGGACCCGTCGCTGCCGGAGAACCAGCGGGACGTGCAGTTCACCATCAACGGGCAGTTCCAGCCGGAGCTCGACCTCGCGCCCGGCCAGACCGAGGTCTGGGTGCTGGCCAACATCAGCGACTTCGCCTACATGCCGGTCCGGCTCACCGAGACGGCGACGGGAAAGCATCCGGCGTTCGCGATCGTCGGGCAGGACGGCAACCCCTTCACTCGGGTGGAGCCGCCGGTCGGCGGCGACGGCACCCGGCTCGTCATCCCGCCCGGCTCGCGGTTCGCGATCGCGGTGACGATGCCGAAGACCGGCGACCTCGTTCTCGACATCCCGCCGTTGGAGGGTGCGAAACCGGTGACCAATCCGGGCGTGCTCTACACCAACGACGGCTCCGAGAACCCACCGGCGGTGCTGGGCACGGTGACCGTGGACCCGTCGGTGATCAGCTACGCCGACGGCTTCTTCACCTTCCCCACCCAGACGCTGCTGCGCGTGACGCCCGCGAGCGGCGAGGGGCGGACGACTGCGTTCGCACCCGGCCAGAACCTGGACGCCTACACCTCGTTCGTGGACACTTCGGTGATGACGCCCGACGTCAAGCGCACGCTGACGGTCTCGGGCGGGTTCGGCAACGAGAAGGCCTCGGCCAGCGATCCGAAGGCGTTCACCTACGAGTTCGACGACAACACCTTCCCGAACATCCCCCTGCTCCAGCCACGACTCAACTCGGTCGAGGAGTGGACGATCACCAACCTCAACAATGACGAGCACCCGATGCACATCCACGTCAACGACTTCCAGGTTATGGAGGTCGTGGATCCGGTTGCGGGTACCAGGACCGGCGTGCAGCCGTGGGGGATGGACAACGTCAACGTCCCAGCGCCGGTGACCGACGAGAACGAGAGCGCGCTCGAACCGGCGTCGGTGACGCTGCGTACGAAGTTCACCGAGTACATCGGCACCTTCGTGATCCACTGCCATCGCCTCAACCACGAGGACAACGGACTGATGGCGCTCGTCAACGTGATTCCCGAGGTGTCGACGTACGCGGTGGCGGTACCCGGCTCGCCCGGCACACCTGCGACGGTGCAGGTCCACGACGGCAACGGTGACAGGGTGATCGCCGCCGTCACGCCGTTCCCGTCCTTCGAGGGCACCCCGACGGTGGCGATCGCCGACGTGAACGGCGACATGGTGCTCGATCTCGTCGTCGGTACCGGCGCGGGCGCGGAGCCGGAGGTGGTGGCATACGACGGCGCCGATCGCGCCGCGGGTCCGTTCAGCGCCGAGCTGACCCGGTTCGCCCCGTTCGACAAGGGATTCCACGGCGGGGTGACCGTCGCGGGCGCCGACATCGACGGAAACGCCTTGGCCGACAACATCATCGTGGGAACCGGCCCCGGCGTCGAGGCGCAGGTGAAGGTGTTCTCCTCGACGCTGCCCGCAGCGAAGGGCGAGGCACCGCAGGTGTACTCGACCTTCACGCCGTACCCGGGGTCCGAGGCGGGAGTGTCGGTCGCGACCGGGCTGGTGGATACCGCCTCGGGCCGGGCCAGCATCGTGACCGCGCCCGGCCGGGGGGAGGCACCGCGGGTGAAGACCTTCCGGTACGACCTGTTCGAGCCGACCGCGGCCGCGGCGGCGAAGGGCGGCCACGGCGGGCACGGCGGCACGGGCGCGAACGGCGGCGGCACCGATGAGCCGGCGATGACGTCGGAGTTCCTGGCCTTCGACGAGGGCTATCGGGACGGCGTCTCGCTCGCGACGGGCTGGGTGGCAGGCGCCGAGGGCGGCGCGAAGAGCATCGTGACCGGCATGGCGGGCGGGGCGGGCACGGTGCGCGTGTGGTCGAGCGGCTCACGGCTCGACGGCGAGCCCGGGATGTACCTCGAGAGCCCGGACCACCACTCGGGCCCAGTGGATTTCCGGCAGATCGCCTCCTTCGAGCCGTTCGCGGGCGGCGGGGTGCAGGTGGCCACCACCAGCACCACCGCAGGCGCGGATCTGCTCGTCAGTGGCGCGGGTGCGGCGGGATCCGAGGTCCGCAAGATCGGGCTGGGCCGGGCGGACCCGCAGTCGACGACGCTGACACCCTCGCCGCTCGGGGAGCTTCCCCCGCTGCCTGCGGCGGGCGCGGTTCCGCTGGGCGGGCGGTAGGTCCGCGATCGAGACCGAAAACTCTTGACCGAGTCCAGAACAATGCGCCATTGTATGGAGGTGCCCTCCGCGAGGGAATACGCAGCGCATTTGCGCACGGCAGAGCTTCGCGTGACCCGGCCCCGGGCCACGGTGCTGGAGGCCGTGCACACGCACCCGCACGCCGACACGAAGACGATCTACCGAGCCGTGCGCGCCGTCCTGCCCGAGGTCTCCCGCCAAACCGTGTACGACGTGCTGCAGGCCCTCACTGAAGCCGGCCTGGTGCGGCGGATCCAGCCTGCGGGCAGCGCCGTGCGGTACGAGGCCCGCGTCGGTGACAACCACCATCACTTCGTCTGCCGCACCTGCGGGGTCATCGCCGACGTCGACTGTGCGGTCGGCGCGGCCCCCTGCCTCACCGCGCCCGGCGACCGCGGCTTCGTCGTGGAGGAGGCCGAGGTCACCTACTGGGGATGGTGCCGCGACTGCTCGGCAGCACAGGTTTCGCGATCAGGTTTGCGATCGAAGTCCGATTCACCCACTCCTGGAAGGAAGGACCGTCGTGTCCAACAGTGAAAGCGAATGCCCGGCAATGGGCTCCCCGACCCCGCAGGAGCACCGGCCCAGGACCAACAGGGACTGGTGGCCGAATCAGCTGGACCTGCAGGTTCTCCATCAGCACTCGCCGCTGTCCGACCCCATGGGCGAGGACTTCGACTATGCGGCAGAGTTCGCGACGCTCGACGTGGACGCGCTGAAACGGGACGTCATCGAGTTGATGACGGCGTCGCAGGACTGGTGGCCAGCCGATTTCGGACACTACGGGCCGCTGTTCATCCGGATGAGCTGGCACGCGGCGGGCACCTACCGGATCGCGGACGGCCGTGGCGGTGGCGGCGAGGGCGCCCAGCGCTTCGCCCCCCTCAACAGTTGGCCCGACAACGCGAGCCTCGACAAGGCGCGCCGGTTGCTCTGGCCGGTCAAGCAGAAGTACGGCAGGAAGCTCTCCTGGGCGGATCTCCTCATCTTTGCCGGCAACTGTGCCTACGAATCGATGGGATTCAAGACGTTCGGCTTCGGTTTCGGCCGCGAGGACATCTGGGAGCCCGACGAGGTGTTCTGGGGGCCGGAGGACACCTGGCTCGGCGACGAGCGCTACACCGGCGACCGGGAACTCACCGGTCCCTTCGGTGCCGTGCAGATGGGCCTGATCTACGTGAATCCGGAAGGGCCCAACGGAAACCCGGATCCGCTCGCCGCGGCCGTCGACATCCGCGAGACCTTCCGCCGGATGGCGATGAACGACGTCGAGACCGCCGCGCTGATCGTCGGCGGCCACACCGTCGGCAAGACCCACGGCGCGGGACCGGCCGATCTCGTCGGGCCCGAGCCGGAGGCGGCGCCGATCGAGCAGCAGGGCCTCGGCTGGAAGAGCTCGTTCGGCACCGGCGTCGGTGGGGACGCGATCACCAGCGGCCTCGAGGGCACCTGGACGCCCACCCCGATCAAGTGGGACAACAGCTTCCTCGAGACCCTGTACGGCTACGAGTGGGAGAAGACCAAGAGCCCGGCCGGTGCGTGGCAGTACATTCCGAAGGACGGCGCAGGGGCGGGCACCGTCCGCGACGCGCACGATCCGTCGAAGTCCCACAGCCCGGTGATGCTGACGACGGACCTCTCGCTGCGCCTCGACCCGGTCTACGGGCCCATCACCCGGCGCTGGCTGGATCACCCCGAGGAACTCGCGGAGGAGTTCGCCAAGGCCTGGTACAAGCTGCTGCACCGCGACATGGGGCCGGTCTCGCGCTATCTCGGCCCGTGGGTTGCGGAGCCGCAGCTGTGGCAGGACCCCGTCCCCGAGGTCGATCACGACCTGGTCGGGCCGGACGAGATCACCGCGCTCAAGGCCACGGTCCTGGGTTCGGGGCTGTCCATTCCCCGGCTGGTCGGTGCGGCATGGGCGTCGGCTGCCTCCTTCCGCGGCACCGACAACCGCGGCGGGGCCAACGGGGCGAGGATTCGGCTTGCGCCGCAGAAGGACTGGGAGTCCAACAACCCGGCAGGCCTGGCGGAGGTACTGCAGACGCTCGAGCGGATCCGGGACGACTTCAACGGTGGGCGCTCCGACGGCAAGCGGATCTCGCTGGCCGACCTGATCGTGCTGGCGGGCTGCGCGGCGGTGGAGCAGGCGGCGAAGAATGCCGGGCACGACGTCACGGTCCCGTTCTCGCCGGGCCGCACCGATGCAGCCCAGGAGCAGACCGACGTGGAGGCGTTCGAGGTGCTCGAGCCACGGGCCGACGGGTTCCGCAACTACCTGCGCGCCGGGGAGAAGCTGCCCGCCGAGCGACTGCTGCTGGACAAGGCGAACCTGCTGACGCTGACGGCCCCGGAGATGACGGTCCTCATCGGTGGGATGCGTGCACTGAACGCGAACGTCGGGCAGTCCGCGCACGGCGTCCTCACCGATCGGCCGGAGGTCCTGACCACCGACTTCTTCGTGAACCTGCTCGACATGGGCACGGAGTGGAGGGCATCGGCCGAGTCCGAGAACGTCTACGAGGGCCGCGCTCGCGGCACGGACGAGGTCAAGTGGACGGCCACGGCCGTCGACCTCGTCTTCGGTTCGAACTCGCAGTTGCGCGCGCTCGTCGAGGTCTATGCGAGCGACGACGCGCAGCCGAAGTTCGTGGCGGACTTCGTCTCCGCGTGGGACAAGGTGATGAACCTGGACCGGTTCGATCTCGCCTGATACCGGCACGGCGCCCCGCGAGCCGACACGGCTCGCGGGGCGCCCGCGTTCTCCCGATCCCGTCAGATCATCGCGCGGTGGGCGCCCTGCGGCTCGCCGCCGAGTTGGGTCAGCGCCGACGAGTGGAAGATCGAGCCGGGCACGTGGATGGCGTGCGAGAGGCCGGCGTGTGCGTCCCGCCAGAAGCGCTGCATCGGCGTCTTCATCTGCAGCGCACCGCCACCCGACCGGGCGAAGATCTCATCGACCGCGCGTACCGCCCGCCACGCTGCGGCGGTCTGGGTCCGGCGGCCGATCGCGCGCTGCTCGAAGGTGACCTCCTTGCCGCTGTCGGTGAGGTCCCAGAACCGGTCCACCGTCTCGAGGATCGCCGCCCGCGACGCGGCGATCTCCGCGGCGGCCTCGCCGATCGCGAACAGCACGTACGGATCGTCCTTGATCGCCGTGCCGGACACCGTGATCCGCTCGCGCTGTGCGTTCAGATGGCTGGCCAGCGCGCCCTCGGCGATACCGATCAGCGACGAGGTGATGCCCAGCGGGAAGATGCACGAGAACGGGAAGTTGTACAGCGTCTGCGTGCGCCCGGCCTCCTTCGGTGCGGTGCCGTCGAAGACCTTCGCCGCGTCCAGGGTTCGGTGCGTCGGGATGAAGGCGCCCTTGACGATCAGGTCCTTGCTGCCGGTACCCCGCAGGCCGACGACGTCCCAGCTGTCCTGGTCGATGTCGTAGTCGCTGCGCGGCAGCAGCACGTGCAGGATCTTCGGCGGCATCAGCCGGTTGCCGTCCTGGTCGCCGACGGCGGCGCCGATCATCACCCACTGGCAGTGATCGGTACCCGAGGAGAACGACCAGCGGCCGCTGAGGATGTAGCCGCCGTCGGTCGGGACCGCGACACCCATCGGCGCGTAGGGCGAGGCCATCCAGGTGTCGGGGTCCTCACCCCACACCTCCTGCTGGGCCTTCGGGTCGAAGAACGCCAGCTCCCAGGGGTGCACGCCGACGATGCCGCTGACCCAGCCGGTGGCGCCGTCCATCGCACCGATCGCCATCGCGGTCTCGGCAAACTCCCGCGGATGCGCCTCGAGGCCGCCGTGATCCTTGGGCTGCAGCATCCGGATCACCCCTGACTCCCGCAGCCGCTTGGCCGAGGTATCGGAGAGTCGCATGAGCTTGTCGCCCTCGACACCGTTGGCGCGGATCTCGTCCGCGTACTGCTCGATCCGCTCGTGAACCTGACCCATGACTTCCTCGTCTCGGTAGGAGTTGCCGGCTGATTGCGTTCAAAACTAGAACATGTTCCAACGATGCGGAAGGGGAACGAACTCTTTGGTTTCTTTTCCTGCGGAACCGGACCTCGCCGTGTGTTGGCGACAGGTTCTTCAGTTTCCGCTGGTAAAGGCCGTGATCCGGAGCCTTGCGGATCCCGTTCGCGATGAACGGTCGCCAGGATTTGGGTGGCGTGAATCACCGATACAGGAGATTCGGCGAATCCAGTGCAACCAAACTAGAACTCATTCTAGCCTTGTGTGATGGACGTGACCTACGAGGGGACCAAGAGGGAAGTCGTTACCGGCAAGGGGGTGTTGCGCTACCACGAGGCAGGGGAGGGGCCGCCGCTGATCCTGTTGCACGGCTCGGGCATCGGAGTCAGCGGCTGGCGGAACTACCGGGGAAACCTGGCCGTCTTCGCCGAGCACTTCCGCTGCTACATCCTGGAGTTCCCCGGATTCGGCGTGAGCGATCCGGTGGAAGGGCATCCCGTGCTCACCGCGGGTTCGTCGGTGATCCGGTTCATGGACGCACTCGGTATCCCATCGGCTGCGATGATCGGGAACTCGATGGGTGGCGTCGTCGGCGTGAACCTGGCGATGAGACACCCCGAGCGGGTCGGCAAGCTTGTCACCATCGGCGGGGTGGGTCCGAACATCTTCAGTCAGAACCCGAGTGAGGGCACACGGCTACTGCAGGAGTTCGCCGACAGCCCGAGCCGCGAAAGGCTGGTCCGCTGGCTCGAGTGCATGGTCTACGACCCCGCCGTGATCACGGAGGAGCGGGTCGAGGAACGCTGGGAGACCGCCAACGATCCGGTGTCGCACGAGACGCTTGCGGCGATGTACGGATCCAAAGCGTTTGCGGCGCAACAGCAGGCGATGGTCGCATCGGATGCACCGCCGTACTGGTCGATGATGCACAAGGTGCAGTGTCCGACCCTGCTCAGCTGGGGCCGAGACGACCGGCAGTGCCCACCGGACATGGCCATGGTGCCGATGAGGCTGATCCCCGATGCGGAGTTGCACGTGTTCCCGAACTGCGGTCACTGGGTGATGGTCGAGGCCAAGGAGGCCTTCGAGCGAGTCGCCATCGAGTTCCTGCTGCGGTGAGGGTGTTCCTGCCGCAGCGGCACCCAGAGCTGGCATAGGTGGCGGGCGAGCAGTTCCGATGTGTACATCTCGAAGATCGGTTCGTCGTCCACCACCAGCCCCCGAGTTTCGATTTCGTCGAGAATGCTCGACCACGCCGCACCCACGCCCTCCGTGGTGTGCGGCACATCGAATGCCGCGTAGGGCCCGCCGCGGAGGTTGCCGTCGCCGACCGCGCCGTCGAGTTCGAGATCGTCACTCACGACGATCGCCGCGTCGTAGCGGCACTCGTCGGGCGGTGTCGCGGAGGGATCGTCCCTCGGAACTCCACACAGGACTGCCCCGTCCTGGAGCAGGCCCCGGCCGGATGCCCACTGCTTTATGTCGGACATCGCCCGGGCGTTGCCCAGCCCGAACGGCCCGGTTACGCGGACAAAGGCGATTCGACGAGTCGAAATGTGTTGAAGCGTCATGCGCATGATTTCTCCCAATGTTGTGCGGCGGGAGCGAAAGTATCACGCTATAAAACTAGCCTGACCAGCATTTTTAGTACTTTTTACGAGGTGGTGAGTTGGGCCTGTCGGCGGCTGCATAGCGACCGGCGAGCTCGACCCCGATGCGCGCCAACTCGTCTCGCACCGATCGCGGCTCGAGCACCTCGACGTCCGCGCCCCAGCCGGCGAGGTTGCGGGCGATGTCGAGCGGGGTCGGGGCGGCGAGTCGCACCCGGGTGCGGCCGTCGTCGGTCTCGCCGTCGGTGTGGCAGTGCCTGCCGAAGTGGTCGCGCAGGATCCGTACGAACCGGGTCTCGATGAGCACCGTCGCCCAGGTGGCCCCGCGCCGCTCCTCCATCCTCCCGACCACCTGCTCCCACGCGCCGGCGAGTTCGAAGTCGGCGGGCCGGTCGGCGGGCTGATCGGTCGGCTGGGCCTCGGCGATCCGGTCCACCCGAAAGGTGCGCTGGCCGTGCTCGGTCCCGGCGATCAGGTACCAGGTGTCGTCCTTGTCGACCAGGCCCCACGGATCGACAAGGCGTTCGCTCCGCTCGCGGGCGCCGTTGACGTAGGTCAGCCGGACCTTGCGCCTGCGGACCACCGCGGACTGCAGTTGGTCCACCATCGCCGGTCGTCGGCGATCGCGCTCGCCCCAGCGGGTCGGGTCGATCATGGTGGCTCCTGCGGCGGCCTCGGCCTCGGCCCGAAACGTCTGGGGCAGAGCACGTACGAGCTTGCGGAGCGCGGCCTTGGCCTCGCTCGAGACCGCCGCGGCCGGTCCGACGAGCAGGAACAGGGCCTGCGCCTCGTTGGACGACAGGCCGGACAGGTCCGTGCGGGCGCCGCCGACGAGTGCCCAGCCGCCACCACGTCCGGGCTGCGGGTACACCGGGATGCCTGCCGCGGACAGCGCCTCCAGGTCGCGGCGGGCGGTGGCGACAGACACCTCGAGCTCGTCGGCCAGTTCGGCGGCCGTCACCCGGCCGCGGGACTGCATGAGCAGGAGGGTGGCGACGAGTCGGTCTGCGCGCATGTTTTCAGTTTCCCCGTAAAAGTGCTCAGTTGGTGAGCACTTTGATCGGAATGATGGTTCTCGTCACCAACCGAACGAGGGAAGGAACCACCGATGTTGCGAGGACTCACCACCGTCAGCTTCTTCGCCGACGATGTCGCGGCCGCCAAGGACTGGTACACCGAGGTGCTCGGCACCTCGCCGTACTTCGCGCGTGAGATCGACGGGGCGACCGCATACGTCGAGTTCCGCGTCGGCGACTTCCAGCACGAGCTCGGCATCATCGACGCGCGGTTCGCGCCGCACGCCCGCACGGACGAGCCCGCAGGCCAGTTGACCTACTGGCACGTCGACGACGTCCAGGCGAGCTTCGATCGACTGCTCGCGCTTGGCGCCACCGTGCACGACAAGCCGACCGAGCGCGGGCCCGGGTTCGTCACCGCCTCCGTCGTCGACCCGTTCGGGAACATCCTCGGTGTCATGTACAACCAGCACTACCTCGACATCCTCGGCTCGAAGGAGGCGTGAGATGGCCACCGTGAGCACCCCCGACGTGGCAACCTTCGCCCCGCGGACAGCCGCCGATTGGCGTGACTGGCTGACGCGAAACAGCCAGTCCGAGAGGGAGATCTGGCTGATCATCCACCACAAGGACAGCGGCACGCCGAGCCCGCGCTACCACGAGGCCATCGAGCAGGCCCTCTGCTTCGGCTGGATCGACGGCCTGCACCGCAAGCACGACGCGGACAGTTCCCGGCTCCGGTTCACCCCGCGCAATCCCCGCAGCACGTGGAGCCGGGTGAACCGGGAACGCGCGGCGAACATGATCGAGCTGGGTCAGATGACCCCGCACGGCCAGGCCCTGATCGATGTCGCCAAGGCCACAGGGACCTGGCAGGTGGTGCCCGACGACGGCGCCGCGCTGCCCGACGACCTGCGGGACCCGCTGCACCGCAACGGGGCCGCCCGCGCGAACTTCGAGGCCTTTCCGCCGTCCTCGAAGCGGCTGATCTTGGAGTGGATCGCGACGGCGAAGCGGCCGGAGACGCGGCAGCGTCGGATCGATCGGACGGTCGCGCTCGCGGCGGTGAACATCAGGGCCAATCACCCAGGGGTGCGGGTCGGCGACGGTGCCCTCCCGCAAAGCGTCGCGGTGTGACACGCTGATGAGATGCGCGCCAGTTCGGGCGGGCGACTCGCCGCCCTGCGGTTCGCGGCGGCCGTCCTCGGCGTCACGGCGTCGCTGATCGCGTGTGGCGGCCAGGAGGAGAACCCCGCGGGCAACACGGTGCCAACGGCGGACACGCCGCAGGCCGACATCGCGCGGACCTTCGATATCGGTGGTGGGCGGCAGATGTACCTGGAGTGCCGCGGCACCGGATCCCCGACGGTGGTGCTGGTGCCCGGCGCCGTCGCCGCCGCGGACACCTGGAGCGAGGTCGCCGATCGGTCCGGTGACATGGTGCCGAGCGGGTCAGCGGTGTATCCGGAGGTCGGCGCGTTCACCCGGGTCTGCTCCTACGACCGGCCAGGGACCGCACGCGCGGGCGACGAGTTGACCCCGTCCACGCCGGTGTCCCAGCCGACCACCCCTGAGCGGGACGCCGCCGACCTGGGCGCGTTGCTGACCGCGGCCGAGGTGCCTGGCCCATACGTGCTCGTCGGGTGGTCGTACGGGGGACCGGTCGCGAGGGTCTACGCGGGCACCCACCCGGACGAGACGGCCGGTCTGGTCCTGGTCGATGGCATGTCGGAGTACCTCGAGAGCGAGCTGACCCCCGCCGAGTTCTCGGTGTTCCTCCGGATGAACGAGCTGGACAACCAACGCCGCACCGCCCAGTGGGCGGACGTCGAGCAGCTCGATCCCGCCGCGACCTTCGCGCAGTTGCACGCCGCCCCGCCGGTTCCCGACGTGCCGGTCGTGGTGCTCAGCGGGGACACTTTCGACCCGGACGCCTTCCGCGCCCGCCTGCCTGCCGACGCACCCGCCGACTATCCGGAGGTGTTCTGGCGGGCGCAGCTGGCGTCGCAGGACAGGCTCGCCCTGCTGTTTCCCGGCGCGCAGCACATCACGAAGACGGACAGCGGCCACAACATCCACAACGAGTCGCCGCAACTGGTGGTCGACGCGATTCGTGACGTCGTCGACCGTGCGGTGGGAAACTGACGCGCGGATCAGTTCACGACGGCGCCGCTGGCGGCGTCCACGTTCACGTCGTAGTCCCAGCCCTGGGTGTTGCGGATGTGGACGTGCCACACCGTCTTGCCGTCGTGCTGATTGGTTTCGGAGGAGACGATCGTGCCGCCGGGGACGGTCGCGAGAGCGGTCTGTTCGGCCTGTTCCTTGGTGACCGTCACCGCCGCGTTCGGTGCGCCGGTCATCGACGTGCGGTCGTCCTCGTCGTGATCCTCCTGGTCGCGATCCACCACGGCGCCGCTGGCTGCGTCGACGTCCACGTCGTAGTCCCAGCCCTGGGTGTTGCGGATGTGGACGTGCCACACCTGCGTGCCGTCGTGTTTGACGAGTTCGGAGGAGACGACCACCCCGCCGGGGACGGTCGCGAGGGCGGTCTGTTCTGCCTGTTCCTTGGTGACCTGCGGCATCGCCGCGGTGCCCGTTGGCATGGACATCGACATCGGCATGGAGGTCGCCGCGGCGCTCGTCGTCGGGGTGGTGTCATCGTCGTTCGAGCCGCAGCCCACCACCAGCAGTGCCGAGGCGATGGCAAAGGGGATCAGGCTCGCACGTCGTGCAGTCTTCGTGGTCATCGGTTGGTCCTCGATCCTGTTGAAGGGTGAACTCTCTCTGTTTCAGGGCAGCGTCCAGAACTGCCGCGTCACGAGATAGAAGACGACGACCCAGAACGCCATCGCCCCGGCGACGACGGCGATCCCGCGCAGGTTCGACCTCAGCTCCGGCGCGTCAGGGGGTGGCCGCAACCAGCGCCCCAGCAGCCGGTTCACGTAGCGCGGCATGGTCACGAAGGTCATGGCGAAGCTGGACAACAGGTTTCCGACGAGTAGGCCCAGCCACAGCGGCATTTTCAGCGGGGCGAGCGCGAGGGCGATCAGGACGACGGTGGGATAGAGGCCGACCCAGACGGCTATCGAGGTCTTGACGTCCGAGGGTGGCGGCGCCTCGTTTCCCTTCTCGTCGAAGGCGAACCAGCTCCCGAACGAGTTGTCGATGGTGCGGGAGGAGAACTCGTGGAACTTCTCACCCTCCGCGAGCAGCTGCTGTCGCTTGGTCGAGGTGAGCCAGGTGAAGAGGTTCGCTGCGTTGTCGTAGCGGTAGAGTGCGGTCCACTCATCCTGCACGCCCTCGATGGGGCGGAAGAGTTCGGAGCCGCGAAATCCCTCGAACTTGCGCTCCGCCAATCGCATCCGGTTCTGCCACTCGATGAAGGCGTCGATGCTGTCGGGTTTCACGCGATGGGTCACGACGACCGTCACGAGCTGATCGGTCGGGCGCGATCCACCGGTGATCACCTGTTGGGTTGCCGGGCCGTCGAGGTACTGCTGCCCCCGGTCGAGCCACCCCTGGCGGGTGGCGCTGTTGAGCCAGGCCTGCACGTTCGCGACGGAGTCGAACCGGTAGACCACCACCCAGTCGGGCTGCACCGCGGTGGGCGCAGCGATCTGGGCACCGAGGAAGCCGGCGTACTGCGAGGCCGCGACGTTGATCTCCTCCTGCCAGGCCTTGAACGCCGCCTCGGATCCGGCACGTACCCGTTGGCCGATGATGACGGTCGCGGTGTCGCGGACGTGCTCGGCCTCCACCGTCGCCTCCCTATGCGTGTACCGATGTGGCGCCGGTGCGCGACTCCACGATCCGGCGGTAGATGCGTTCGGGGGTGAGCGGCAGCTCCCGGAATCGCACGCCCGTCGCGTCCTCGACGGCATTGGCCAGCGCAGGCGCCACCGGGTTGATGCAGCACTCCGCCATGCCCTTCGCGTGCATCGGCCCTACCGAGTCCGTCGACTCGACCAGCAGCACCTCGGTGCGGGGCACGTCGGCGTAGGTGGGGATGCGGTAGTTGCGCAGGTTCGGGTTGGTCATCACGCCGTCGCCGTCGACGTGGAAGTTCTCGGTCAACGCGAAGCCGATGCCCTGCGCGACACCGCCCTCGATCTGCCCGCGCACCTGCGCCGGGTTGATGATCACCCCGGCATCGGTCGCCTGCACGCTCCGCAGGATGCGGATCTCGCCGGTGACCCGGTGTACGGCGACCCGGAAGCCGTGGGTGTTGGACACGACGCTGCGCGGCGACCCGTACGCCTTGCGGGCGGCGGTGAATCGGATGCCGCGGGCGCGGGCGGCCTCGACGAGTTCGGAGAGCGGCACTCGGACGCCGTCGCAGGCCACGGCGTCATCGTCCATCGCACAGGCCGCGACCTCGACCCCCGCGTGCGCGGCGGCGAAGGCGAGTATCCGGTCGCGCAGGGCGTTCGACGCCCGCACCACGGCGTTGCCTGCGACGGACAGGCCCGCGCTGGCAAACGCGCCGGTGTCGAAGCCCGTTCGGTCGGTGTCGGACTGGACCAGGCGCACCCGCGAGGGGGTGGTCCCGAGCTGGTTCGCCGCGATCTGCACGTGCGCGGTCGGGGTTCCCTCTCCGAATTCCACTGTGCCGACGGCGAGCTCGTAGATGCAGTCGTCGCCGAGCGTCGCCCACGCCTCCGAGACGTGATCGGTCGGCGGCGCGGTCTCGTGCAACGAGCTCGCGGTCCCGGTCCCGACGAGCCAGTCCTCGCCGGGTGGCGCCTCGGAGCCGTCGCGGCGCAGGGCCTCGTCGACGAGGTCGATGCACCGCCCGACGCCGTCCTCGGCGAACACCACGTCGTCGGGTCCGTCCTCGAATGCGACGAGGGCGTCGCCGGGCCGCACGATGTTGCGGCGGCGCAGCTCGAGCGGATCCATCCCGAGCGCGATCGCCAGCTCGCCCATGGCGGATTCGACCGCGAAGGCGGGCTGGGTCATGCCGTAGCCGCGCAGCGCCCCGCTCGGCACGGTGTTGGTGTACACCGAGTAGCCGTCGAACCTCTTGTTCGGGCAGTGATAGAGCATGACCGCCGCTCCGCCGGCGAAAAGTGTTTCACCACCGTGGTTTCCGTAGGCGCCGGTGTTCGAGACGTTGCGGACCTGCACTGCGGTGAGGGTGCCGTCGGACCGGGCGCCCAGCCGGACCGTGAGCCTCATGGGGTGCCGGGGTGAGGCGGTGGTGAACTCCTCCTCGCGGGTGTACTCGAAACAGACCGGCCTACCGGTGTCGAGTGTGGCGAGGGCGGCGAGGTCCTCGGAGATCACCTCCTGCTTGCCGCCGAACGCGCCGCCGACCCGCATGCAGAACACCCGCAGCTGGTCCGGGCGCAGGTCGAACAGGTGCGAGAGCTTGACCTTCGCGATGGACGGCGACTGCGAGCTGGTGCGCACGTGCAGGCGGCCGTCCGCCATCCACGCGATGGAGCCGTGCGTCTCCAGGTGTGCGTGTTGCACGCGCGGCGAGAAATACGTGCCCTCGTGGATCACGTCGGCCTCGGCGAAGCCGGCCTCGACGTCGCCGACGTGGCCGTGCAGCTCGAGCAGGATGTTGTGCACCGGGTCCCGCACGAACGGATCGTCGGAGCCGTGCAGCTGCGGGGCGCCGTCGGCCATCGCCTCCTCCGGGTCGAACACGGCAGGCAGCGGCTCGTATTCGACCACCACCCGGCGGCAGCCCTCCTCGGCGGCGCCGACCGTGTCGGCCAGCACCGCGACCACCCGCTGGCCGACGAAGCGCACCGTGTCGTCGAGGATGTAGGTGTCGTCCGGGTCGACGAGGTGGTCGGTGTGGATGGCGGTGGTGAAGCGCTTGCGGGGGACGTCCTGCCAGGTGTAGACGCGGTGCACGCCGGGCACCGCGAGCGCCGCGGTCTTGTCGATGGAGACGATGCGGGCGTGCGCGTGCGGCGAGTGCAGCACCTTCACGTGCAGCATGCCGTCGATGTCGGTGTCCATGGTGAACTCGGCGCGGCCGGTGACCACGTCGGTGGCGGCGGGGGTCCCGACGCTGGTTCCGACGGCTCGGCCGGGGAGCGCATCCTCGATGCCTGCGACCCCGTGCACGGCGTCCTCGATGGCCCGGTAGCCGGTGCAGCGACACAGGTTGCCCTTGAGTGCGCGGGGCAGGTCCTGCTTCTGGGCGTCGGTGAACGTCGCCGCCGTCATGATCATGCCCGCGGTGCAGAAGCCGCACTGGAAGCCGGGAGCGTCGCGGAAACCGCGCTGCACGGGGTGCAGGTCGTCGGGGGAGCCGAGTCCCTCGATCGTGGTCACCTCGCGGCCCTCCGCCCGGAACGCGGGGGTGATGCAGCTGTGCACCGGATCGCCGTCGAGCCACACCGTGCAGGCGCCGCAATCACCTGCGTCGCAACCCTTCTTCACGCCGTGGTGGCCGAGCTCCCGCAGATGGGTCCGCAGACACTGGCCGGGTCGTGGCTCCCTGTCGAAGGCCTTGCCGTTGACGGTGTAGGTCATCACCGGTCTCCCGACTCGAACTCGACGCGGATCTCCTCGGCGAAGTGCCGCGCGAGGTGGTGCCGGTGCTCGGGGGTGCCGTTCGGGTCGTCGAACCAGATGTCGGCGGGGAGGGCGTCGATGTGCCCGCGCAGGGTCTCGGCATCGGGGAGGGTGGCGAACGTCAGGCGTACCGGACGCGTGGTGCCCGCGGTGATGGTGAGGGCCAGGTCGGCGGTGCCGGGCGTCTGGGTGGCGATCATGAACACGGTGGAGCGCCCCAGTCGGGTGAGGGTGAAGCGGCGGTGGGTGTGGCGTTTGCGCAGCGCGGCGGCCGGGATGTCGATGCGGCGCAGGACTTCGCCTGGCGCCAGCACGTTGCGGTGGTCGCCGGTGACGAACTCGGCTGCGTCGACCGTGCGCTGTGATCCGTCGGGTGCCCACAGCGTGTAGGTCGCCTCGAGCGCGACGGTCATGGTGATCATCGGTCCCGCGGGCAGCGACATGCAGATGTTGCCGCCCACTGTCGCCGAGTTCCACACCTTGAACGAGGCCAGGAACGCCTCGCAGCTCGTCCTCAGCAGCGGGGTAGCGCGCCAATCGATCTGCGGCGCAAGATCATACAGATCACGAATGGTGCAGGTGGCGCCGATCTCGAGGCCGGACTCGCTCGGGACGAGGGCATCCCAGCCGAGTGCTGTGAGATCCACCAGCCGGCGCAGTTCGGGCTGGGGGACCGAGAACAGCCATGTCCCCCCGGCCAGCCAGGCATCGCCCTCGCGCCACTGCGCGCCGGGGCGGTCGGGTGGTCGCCGCACGACATCACTGATGGTGTTGAGATCCATGGGACCGCTCCCGTCAGGGAATGTGTCGTGCCAAACATACGCCGACCGGGTCGGCGCGGGTCGGCGTTTGAGGCACCGGGAACCCGTCCCCTGCGCGCGGCCGATATGATGGGCGCGCTTTGTCCGCCTCCTTAGCTCAGTGGTAGAGCACTCGCCTTGTAAGCGAAAGGTCGTCAGTTCAATCCTGACAGGGGGCTCCACGGGATCCGGCGTTCACCAGCAGAAACAGCTGGTGGGTGTCGGATTGCTCGTTTCTGGACCCGGGGTCGGTGTCGCGCCTGATACTGGACGAGACCTGGCAGCCCGGCGACGTGGAGTAGGGCGGTGGCGGCATGACATGGGCGCTACCCACGATCGCCGGGGTCCTGCTCGTCTTCGCGGCGCTGTCCCGGCGGGTCGAGGGCACCCCGATCACGGCCCCGATCGTCTTCACCGCCGCCGGCCTCCTGTTCGGGGGAGAGGCCGCGGGACTGATCGATGTGGACGCCACCGCCGAGATGGTGAAGTTGCTCGCCGAGGTGACGCTCGCGCTGGTGTTGTTCTCCGACGCCGCCCGGGTGGACCTGTCCGCGCTTCGCGCCGAGATCTCCCTGCCTGCCCGGCTCCTCGGTATCGGCCTCCCGCTGACCATCGCGGCGGGCTTCGGCGCCGCGGTGGTCGTGCTCGGCGACCTCGCCTGGCCAGAGGCGCTGCTGCTCGCGGTGATTCTCGCCCCTACTGACGCCGCGCTCGGGCAGGCAGTGGTGACCCTCCGGACCCTGCCGCTGCGGGTGCGGCAGGGACTGAACGTCGAGAGCGGGCTCAACGACGGCATCTGCGTGCCGTTCTTCCTCGTTGTGCTGGCCATCGCGCAGGCGGAAGCGGGTGCGATCGGCGGCGGTGCCGCGGTCCGCCTGGTCACCGAGCAGATCGGGTTCGGCATCGCGGCGGGCGTCGGCGCGGGCGCGATCGCCGCAGCGATGCTGGTCGTCGCACGCCGTCGCGACACGATCGACCCGTTGTGGGCGCAGATCGTCCCCGTGGCTGCGGCCGTGCTCGCCTACACCGTGGCCGTGCCACTGGGCGGCTCGGGTTTCATCGCCGCGTTCGTCGGCGGCCTGACCTTCGGCGCGATCCGTCGCCGCGGCGGCGGCGGGGAGGAGGGAGCGCGCCTGCTCGACGAGGCGGGCGACCTGTTCAGCGCCGTCACCTTCATCGTCTTCGGCGCCGTGCTACTCGGCCCCGCCCTCGGGCACCTGTCCTTGGCCGTGCTCGGCTACGCGGCGCTGAGCCTGACCGTCGTCCGCATGGTGCCCGTCGCGCTGTCGCTGGTCGGCACGCACCCGCGCGCACCGACCGTCGCGTTCCTCGGCTGGTTCGGTCCCCGCGGACTCGCCACGATCGTCTTCGCCATCCTCATCCTCGAGGAACCGGGGCAACTGCCGCACGAGGATCTGCTCCTGACGACGGCGGTGATCACGATCGGGGCGTCAGTGCTGGCCCACGGGCTCAGCGCGGCGCCGCTGGCCGACCGTTATGCCGCCTGGTTCCGCCGCCACCCGCGCGGCGAGGACGACCTCGTGCGGCCCGGGTCGCCGTGAGAACCTCCGACTCGCTCCAGTGCGGTGGCGTCGCCAGTGCGGCGGGCAGGCGGGTGGTCGCGTCGCCCTTCGCGGCATTGATCTGGAACTGGGTCAGGAAGATGCTGTCGGTCAGGTCCGCGCCCCGGAGATCCGCTCCCCGGAAGTCGGCGCCGATCAGATCGGACGACCGCAGGTCGGCCTTTCGCAGGTCCGCGCCGATCAGGTACGCCCCCCGCAGGTTCGCCCCCCGCAGGTTCGCGCCGCACAGCTTGGCGCCGATGAGGTCGGCGCCCCGGTGTTCACGCTTGCGGCCCGGCACCGCCCCGCGAACCAGCTCGCTGACCCGGAGCAGCAGCACGTTCACCTCCTGGCGGTGGCGATCGACGTCGATCCCGGCCACCGACGCGGCGTCGCCGTCGGTCAGCTCCACCGTCCGGTCCCAGGCGTCGCGCAGCTCGGCGTGGACCGGTTCCGCGGCCGCGGTCGTCAGCGACTCGTTCAGGTACCAGAGCAGCTCGTGGAGCTGCCGCATGATCGGGAAGACCTCGAACATCGCGTCGGCCCCGGCCGGGTCCCGCCGCCAGTCGCGCCCACCGAAGGTCTGCTGGGACACCTTCTGCCCGGCGCCGAAGCAGTCGTAGACGGTGCAGCCCGTGAACCCCCGGTGTCGGAGGTCGGTGTGGATCCCGCACCGGAAGTCGTCCAGGAGGTTCGTGCACGGCCGGCCTGCGGTCTTGTCGACCGCGAAGTCCGCGGACTTGGCGAAGGGCAGCGCCACGCAGCACAGCGCAAAGCAATTGCCGCAGTCGGCGTTCAGACTCGGGGCGGTCGGGGTGGGGAGCTTTTCGGCAGGCACGGCAGGCGATCTCTCGGTCGGGTGATTGCCAAGGAAGTCTAGTTTCCGCGCGGGGCCGCCCATCCGCCGAATGCGCGTTCCAGCTCGAGCGCGGCGGCGATCGTGAGGTGGTCGTTGCCCATCCCGCCGACGATCTGGACGCCGAGCGGCAGCCCGGCCGAGCCCAGCCCGAGCGGCGCCTGCGTGACCGGCAGCCCGGCGAGGCTGAACGGGGCGACGGCGTTGGTCCGCCACGGCTGGCCGGTGGACGCGCCGTGGCGCGGCGCGACCGTGGGCATCGTCGGATGCAGCAGCAGGCCGTCCCCGATGAGCGCCGTCACCTCGTCCGCCATCGTGTGGGCGGCGGCGGCCAGCCTCCGCACCAGCCGCTGGGGCAGCAGCTTCTCGAGGACCTCGCCGATCACCAGCGAACGCATCGGCGCGGTGTGCCGGCCCCGCAACGCGACCAGTTCCGGCAACGACAGGGGATGGGCGCCCTGGCCGCGCATGATCTCCGCAAAGCTGATGCCCGTCTCCTCGGCCAGGACGATGGTGGTGAACAGGCCGATCTGGCGCAGCGAGGTCATCGTGACGTGTTCGACCTTCGCGCCCGCCTCCTCCAGCGCGGCGGCGGCGCGGTCCCGCGCGCGCAGCATCTCGCGACCGGCGCCCGGCAGGAACGCGTCGTCGACGAGGGTCACCCGGACACCGGCCAGCGAGGCCGACGCGGGGTCGCGCAGCGGCACCTCCCGCACGAGGGGGTCGACGCCGTCCGGTCCCGCCATGATCTCCAGCAGGGGCATCAGGTCCTCGGCGCGGCGCGCCAGCGGGCCGTTCGCGCACATCCGCGCGACCCCGTAGGGCGGTGGCCAGGATCCGGTGACGGGTAGCAGGCCGGTCGAGGGCCGGTGCCCGAAGACCCCGTTGCAGAACGCCGGGATGCGAATCGACCCCAGCGTGTCGGTGGCGATCCCGATCGGGGACCCGCCGCTGCCGATGGCGGCACCCTCACCGCCGGAGGAGCCGCCCGCGCTGCGCCGACGGTCGTAGGCGTTGTTGGTGCGCCCGTAGACCCGGTTGTTGCTCTCGATCCACATGCAGCCCTCTGACGTGTTCGTCAGGCCGAGCACGATCGCGCCCGCATCGAGGACGCGCTGCACCACGGGTGCGTGCGCCGCCGGGCGGATGTGTTTGCGCGCAACGACTCCCGCGGTGTTGGGCATGCCGGCGACGGCGAGCGACTCCTTGACGGTCACGGGAACACCCGCGAGCGGCGGGAGCGCGTCAGGCCCCTCCGCGGACAGCCGCGCATCGACGTCGTCCGCCTCCCGCCGGGCCGCCTCGTACCGCTCGACCACCACCGCGTTCAGCGACGGGTTGACCCGCTCGAGCACCGCGATGTGCGCCTCGACCACCTCGCGCGAACTGAGCGAACCCGCCCGGATCGAGCCCGCCAGCGCGACGGCCGATTCCTCGGTGATCTCCACGTACCCCCCTGATCCTGCGGTTTCGACGAGCCTGGCCGGCTCGTGCGTGACAGTTTGACATGGCATGTCAATGTGCATCGAGGCGGTGGGCGGCTGGTCGCAATGGTCTCGTGGGGCTACTTTGAAGTTGGTGGTGACACCGGGTATGCGAAAGACGCCCTGAGCAACGGAACCCGCTTGGAGCCATTTCCTTGGAGCGATCGCGTGGAGCGCGCTATGGCCTACACATTCACCTACAGACTCCTTCAGATCACGCTCGTGGTCTTCGGCGCGGTGATGGTACTGCTCTATCCGCTGGCAGTGGTGTGGCCATCGGGGTGGGCGTGGCATTCTGGTGCGCCCTACCAGTCCGACTACTTCATGATGATCGTCGGTCTGTACGTGACGTTGGGCGTCTTCCTGTGGAACGCGGCGCGGCGGCCAGAGGACAATCTCAGCCTGATCTGGTTCACCGTGTGTTCCAGCGTCGTCCACGCCGCAATAATGGCGGTGCAGTCCTTTGGCAGTGGCGACCATATGGGGCATCTGTGGGGAGATGTCCTGGCGCTGCTTCTCGCGGCCATCGTGCTGGCGGTCCTCGTACTGTCATCCGGGCTCAGACAACGTCCTCCGGACCGACTCGCAGACCACGTGGTCGATGATCAGATCTGAGATGCAACGCGGCGGCACTCTGAAATTGGGGAACAACTGATTTCAGCCAGTGGTTGTGGAAGAACCGCTAGGTGGTCGTTGGCCCCGATGAAGTTGGAAAAACGCTCGGCCGGGATGTCCCAGCCGAGCGTTCAGCGTTCTGGTCGCGGTGGGGGAGCGGTCAGCACTCGCCCTTGATGCCGGCGTCCACGCCACGCTGGAAGTCCTTCTGGTCCTGCTCGGACTTGGTTGCCCAGTCCGGCGCGGCCTTCGCGAGGTTGGCGAACTCGGTGCCGATGGCCTCCGGCGTACTGCCCTCGCCGGTGATGCCTGCGTCCTTCAGGGTCTTGATGTACTCGCGGATCCCGTTGCAGGTGTCGTGGTAGATGTCGCCGGTCGGCTGCGGCGACTCGCCGATCGCCAGCTCCTCGACCGTGCTGGCGGCGGCGGAGTCGCTCGTCTTCTCCTCGGTGTCAGAGCTGCAGCCGACGAGGAGGAAGGGCACGGCGGCGGCCGCGACGGCGGCGATCAGGGTTCGTTTCATGCCCGTATCAGTACCAGACGATCGGGTCGGCTCCGACAGCGCACTCCCGTTCCGGCCGATCCCGGATCCGTTGTCCCACAAGAGCTAGTCGGCTGGAGCGAGCTCGGCGATCAGGGCCTCGACTCGCGACCGGATCTCGTCGCGGATCGGGCGCACCTGCTCGACGCCCTGGCCCGCCGGATCCGCCAGCTGCCAGTCGCGGTAGCTCACGCCGGGGAACACCGGGCAGCTGTCCCCGCAGCCCATCGTGATGACCACGGTCGAGGACTCGACCGCGTCGGCGGTGAGGATCTTCGGAGACTGTGCGGAGATGTCGATGCCGAGCTCGGCCATCGCCTCGACTGCGGCAGAGTTGATGGTTTCCGCTGGGGCGCTGCCCGCGGAACGGACCTCGATCGCGTCGCCCGCGAGGTGGGAGAGGAATCCTGCGGCCATCTGGGATCGGCCGGCGTTGTGGACGCAGACGAACAGGACGCTGGGTGTGGTTGCCATGATCGGCCTTTCGTCAGGCGGGGAGGTCTGCGGAACGGAAGCGCCCGCGCAGCGCGAGTGAGACATAGACGAGTCCGACGAGGACCGGGACCTCGATCAGCGGTCCGACCACCCCGGCGAGTGCCTGCCCGGAGGCGGCGCCGTAGGTGGCGATGGCGACGGCGATGGCGAGCTCGAAGTTGTTGCCCGCCGCTGTGAACGCGAGGGTCGTGGTGCGTTCATAGCCCAATCCCATTGCGGCGCCGAGGGCGTAGCCGCCGCCCCACATCACCGCGAAGTACACCAGCAGCGGGATCGCGATGCGGACGACGTCGACGGGATGCGAGGTGATCTGGTCGCCCTGCAGGGCGAAGAGGATGACGATGGTGAACAGCAGGCCGTAGAGGGCCCACGGCCCGATCCGCGGGAGGAACCTGCGCTCGTACCACTCACGGCCCTTGGCCTTTTCGCCGTAGCGGCGGGTGAGGTACCCGGCGAGCAACGGGATGCCGAGGAAGATCAGCACCGACTTCGCTATCTGCCACGGCGAGGTGTCGATGGTGGTCTGTTCCAGGCCGAGCCAGCCGGGCAGCACGGAGAGGTAGAACCAGCCGAGGGCGGCGAACATGATGACCTGGAACACCGAGTTGATCGCGACCAGGACGGCGGCGGCCTCGCGATCCCCACAGGCCAGGTCGTTCCAGATGATGACCATGGCGATGCAGCGGGCAAGCCCGACGATGATCAGCCCGGTGCGGTACTCGGGGAGGTCCGGCAGGAAGAGCCAGGCGAGGGCGAACATCAGCGCCGGGCCGAGCACCCAGTTCAGCACCAGCGAGCTGATCAGGAGCCTGCGGTCGCCGGTGACGGTGTCGAGCCGGTCGTAGCGGACCTTCGCCAGCACCGGGTACATCATGATCAGCAGGCCGAGGGCGATCGGCAGCGAGACGCCGTCGATCTGCACCAGCTCGAGCGCGGAGCCGAGGCCCGGGATCCACCGTCCGAGCAGCAGCCCGACGACCATCGCGGCGCCGATCCACAACGGCAGGAAGCGGTCGAGTGTGGAGAGCTTGCCGACGACGCCGGGGTGGCCCGCGGTGGCCGGGGGCGCGCTCACGCGGTCACCGCGGTGGCGGGATCGGCGTCCGCGAGCGCCGACGAGAGTAGGTGCAGGGCGGCGGGGATCACCCGGTAGTAGACCCAGGTGCCGCGGCGTTCGGAATCCAGCAGACCCGCCTCGCGCAGCACCTTGAGGTGATGCGAGATCGTCGGCTGGGACAGATCGAAGGCGGGGGAGATGTCGCAGACGCATGCCTCGCCCCCGTCGTGGCTCGCGATCAGGCTCAGCAGGCGCAGGCGGACCGGGTCGCCGAGGGCCTTGAACGTCCGGGCGATCTCGTGTGCGCGGCCTTCGCTCAGCGGTTCGCGGACCAACGGCGAGCACCGCTCGGTGACGTCGGTGAGCGCCAACTCTTGATTCGACATGTGTCTATATTGACATCTGTCTATGCAAGGGCGCTACCCGCCGTGCGCGATCCGTACCCCAGCCGGGGTACGGATCGCGAAAGTTGCGGCTACGCCGCCTGCGCCGACTGCTCCTCGGCGGAGGTGATGGCCGACCGCAGCAGGTCCGCGACGTCGGACACCAACCGCACCTCGACGGACTCGAGGACGTCCGCGGGGACGTCGTCCAGGTCCGGCTCGTTGCGGGCGGGCAGGAACACCGTGCTCAGTCCCGCCCGCTGCGCCGCCAGCAGCTTCTGCTTGGCGCCGCCGATCGGCAGCACCCGCCCGTTCAGCGTGACCTCGCCGGTCATGCCGACGTCCGACCGCACCGGCCGGCCGAGGGCGAGGGACACCAGCGCCGTCACCATCGTCACCCCGGCGGACGGCCCGTCCTTGGGCACCGCCCCCGCGGGCACGTGGATGTGGATGCTCCGGTCCAGGGCGGCCGGGTCGACGCCCAGTTCCGCCGCGTGCGCGCGGACATAGGACAGCGCGATCTGCGCCGACTCCTTCATCACGTCGCCGAGCTGCCCGGTCAGGGTCAGTCCCGCCTTGCCGTCGGTGGCGTTCGCCTCGATGAACAGCACGTCGCCGCCGAGCCCCGTGACGGCGAGCCCGGTCGCGACGCCGGGAACCGAGGTCCGCTCGTGCGCCTCGGGGGTGAAGCGCGGCCGGCCGAGCAGGTCCTTGAGTTCGTCGACCCCGATCACCACCCGCTCGGGTGCGACGTCGCCCGCGAGCCGGGTCGCGGCCTTGCGGAGCGCCTTCGCCAGCAGCCGTTCGAGCTGACGGACCCCGGCCTCCCTCGTGTAGTCGGCCGCGAGCTCGCGCAGCGCGTCTTCGGTCACCTCGACCTCGTCCGCGGTGAGTGCCGCGCGTTCGAGCTGACGCGGCACCAGGAAGTCCCGCGCGATCGCCACCTTGTCGTCGGCGGTGTAGCCGTCGACGCTGACGAGCTCCATGCGGTCGAGCAGGGCGGCCGGGATCGACTCCACCACGTTGGCCGTCCCGATGAACACCACGTCGGACAGGTCGAGGTCGAGGTCGAGGTAGTGGTCGCGGAACGTGTGGTTCTGCGCCGGGTCCAGCACCTCGAGCAGGGCCGCCGCGGGGTCGCCGCGGTAGTCCGAGCCGACCTTGTCGATCTCGTCGAGCAGCACGACCGGGTTCATCGAGCCGGCCTCGTTGATCGCGCGGACGATCCGTCCAGGCAGCGCGCCCACGTAGGTGCGCCGGTGCCCGCGGATTTCCGCCTCGTCGCGGACCCCGCCGAGCGCGACGCGAACGAACTTGCGCCCCAACGCCCGTGCGACGCTCTCGCCGAGCGAGGTCTTGCCGACGCCGGGCGGACCGGCGAGCACCATGACCGCGCCCGAGCCGCGGCCGCCGACGACCTCGAGGCCCCGCTCCGCGCGGCGCGCGCGGACCGCCAGGTACTCCACGATCCGGTCCTTGACCTCCTCCAGGCCGTGGTGGTCGGCGTCGAGCACCGCGCGGGCGGCCACGACGTCGGTGCTGTCCGTGGTGCGGACCGTCCAGGGGAGTTCGAGCACCGTGTCGAGCCAGGTACGGACCCAGCCGGACTCGGGGCTCTGATCGCCCGCCCGCTCCAGCCGGCCGACCTCGCGTAATGCGGCCTCCCGCACGGAATCCGGCAGGTCGGCACCCTCGACGCGGGAGCGGTAGTCGTCGGCTCCGTCCGCCTCGCCCTCGCCGAGCTCCTTGCGGATCGCGGCGAGTTGCTGCCGCAGCAGGAACTCACGCTGGCTCTTCTCCATGCCCTCGCGGACGTCGTCGCCGATCTTGTCGGCCACCTCGACCTCGGCGAGATGCTCCTTCGTCCAGTCGATCAGCACGGTCAGGCGCTCTGTCGCCGAGGGGGTTTCGAGGAGCTGCCGCTTCTGCAGGTCGGTCAGGTAGGGGGCGTAACCGGCGGTGTCGGAGATCGCCGAGGGGTCGGTGAGCCGGTTGACCGAGTCGATGACCTGCCAGGCCTCGCGGCGCTGCAGGACCGCGACCACCAGGTTCTTGTACTCGTGGGCGAGTTCGGTGGTCCGGCCGTCGGGCGCGTAGTCCTCGACGAGCTCGGCCTCGACCCACAGCGCGGCGCCGGGCCCGGTGACGCCGGTGCCGATGCGGGCGCGCCTGCCTGCCTTGAGAACCGCGGCAGGTGCCCCGCCGCTGAGCCTGCCGATCTGTTCGATGGAGGCGACCACGCCGAACGCCGCGTACCGGTCCTCGAGGCGTGGGGCGAGCAGCACGCGGCCGTCGCTGCTGCTGCGGGCCGCGTCGATGGCGGCCTGTGCCGGTTCGTCGAGTTCGATGGGGACGACCATTCCTGGCAGCACCACCGGTTCCGCCACGAACAGCACGGGAAGACGTTCGGTTGTTGTCATGACCCTGCCCTTCTGAAGTTGAGCGTGTGATGCTCAACCTCGTCGGCAGGGGGCCTGTTCCCGCCGGTGCGGCGTTTCGCTGTGGGCGGATATCGCGACGGAGCGTGAGGTGAAGGGTCCCGGTTCCTCGACGGCTTCGCCCCCTTCCGCGTGGGTCACGAGGCGGTCGAATGCCGCCTGGTCGCGTACACCAGCGCGCCCGCGCCGAGCACGGCCAGCCCGCTGAGCACGGAGGCGAGGGGCAGCGCGAACCCCAGCGTCACGCAGCCGAGCGCACCGAGGATCGGGACACCCGGCCACGCCCGGCCCTCCTCGCGGGTCAGCGTCAGCGCCGCGCAGTTCGCGATCAGGTAGTAGGCGAGCACGGCGAACGAGGAGAACCCGATCGCGTGCCGCAGGTCCGCGACCGCGGCGAGCACCGCGACGACCGCACCCACCAGCAACTCCGCGCGGTGCGGCACGCCGAACCGTGGGTGCACGGCGGCCAGTCCGCGCGGCAGGTGGCCGTCGCGCGCCATGGCCAGGGTGGTGCGCGAGACCCCGAGGATCAGCGCGAGCAGGGAGCCGAGCGCGGCGAGTGCCGCACCGACCCGGACCAGCGGTTCCAGCCCGGGTGCGCCCGCGGCGCGCACCACCTGCGCCAGCGGATCGGTCGCCGTCGCCAGCCCGTGCGGGCCAAGGGTTTTCAGCGCCGCCGCCGCGACAAGGGCGTAGACGACCAGCGTGATCCCCAACGCGACGGGGATCGCCAGGCCGATGGTGCGGCGCGGGTCGCGCACCTCCTCGCCGAGGGTGGCGATCCGGGCGTAGCCGGCGAACGCGAAGAACAGCAGCCCCGCGGCCTGCAGCACGCCCACGGCGCCGCCCGCTCCGCCGTCCGCCCAGCGGCTCGGCTCCGCGGAACCCAGGCCGACGACGACCACGACCGCCAGCACGGCGAGCACCACCGCGACCAGGGCCCGGGTCAGCAGCGCCGACTTCTGCACTCCCACATAGTTGACCGCGGTCAGCGCGAGCACCGAGGCCACCGCGACGGCATGCGCGTGCTCGGGCCAGGCGTAGGCCCCGACGGTCAGGGCGATGGCGGCGCAGGACGCGGTCTTGCCGATCACGAACCCCCAGCCGGCCAGGTATCCCCAGAACTCGCCGAGTCGCTCGCGGCCGTACACATACGTCCCGCCCGAGCTCGGGTACCGGGCCGCGAGCCGGGCGGAGGAGGTGGCGTTGCAGTAGGCGACGACCCCGGCGACGGCAAGCGCGAGGGGCAGCGCCGTCCCGGCGGCATGCGCGGCCGGGGCAAGGGCGGCGAAGATCCCGGCCCCGATCATCGAGCCGAGGCCGATCAGCACGCTGTCGCGGACCCCGAGCGTGCGGGCGAGTTCGGGCACCGTCACACCGTATGGGCGGATACGGCGCGGTGCCACCGGAAACCGGTTGCCGCGCGGGGTCAGCTGTACTCGGTGCCGTTGCCCCGGCCGCCCTTGAGCCAGCGCCCGGGCAGCCGGCCCGCGAGGTCGCCGAGCGGGCCAACCGCCGCGCTGAGGACGCCGACCGTCTCGCGGAGCAGTTCGATGCTGTCGCCCATCTTCTCGAGGTTGGGTGCCAGGGACGCCAGCGTCTCGGAGAGGCTGACGATCTGGTCGAGCGGGCCGCCCTCCGCGATGATCCGCTCGAGCGCGCCGTCCTCGGCCAGCAGCGTCTCGAGGATGCCGCCTTCCTCGATCGCGCGGTCGATGAGTCCGCCTTCACGGGTGAGGGTTTCGAGTGGTCCTGCGGTGGCGGTGAGGCGTTCGAGCGGTCCCTCCTCGGCGGTGAGCCGGTCGAGCAGCCCGCCGGGGGCGAGCAGGCGTTCCACCGGTCCGTCCACGTCGAGCAGTCGGTCGACGGGGCCGCCGGTCGCGAGCACCCGCTCGAGCGGCCCGCCCGGTTCGATGATCCGTTCCAGGGTGCCGCCGGGTGCGGTGAGCCGGTCGACCACGCCGCCCGGTTCGAGGAGTCGGTCCAGCGGTCCGCCGGGGCGCATCGCCTGGCCGAGCGGCCTCTGGTCCGAGGCGAGTTCGGCGACCTGTTGCAGCAGTTTCAGCGGTCCGGAGGGGTTGGCCGCGGCGAACCCGCCGAGGCTCGCCGCCGCTCCGGGGGAGGTCGAGGCGGCGAGCATGACGCGGGCGGCCCCGAGCGCGGTTTCGGCAACTCCCAGCGCCGAGTCGGTGATCGCGAGGCTGGCCCGCACCGGGAGTGTGACCATCGCCACCAGGTTCATGGGATTACTGTAACCCTGAGGTGACGGGCAACACGCCCGGTCCGGGCGCGGCGGGCTGTCAGTGCAGGACCTTGAGTCCGATCACGCAGCCGACGATGCCGAGGATCAGCAGGATCTTCACGATCGACGACGACTCGGAGCCGGTGATCATCGCGTAGGCGACCGTCAGGGACGCGCCGATCCCGACCCACACCGCATACGAGGTGCCGATGGGGAGGGTGCGCATCGCGTAGGCGAGCCCGCCCATGCTGATCACGAGAGCGACGCCGAAGATGATCGACGGGTTGAGCTTCGAGAAACCCTCGGACTTGCCGAGGGCGGTGGCCCAGACGGCCTCGAAGATGCCGGAAATGACGAGCACAATCCATGCCATGGTGTGATTCTCCCAAGGCACCGTCTTGTCGCTGGCCGGGTACGGTGCTGCTCGTCCGGGTGTCATGTTGACGTCTTTACCGTAGCAAACGAAGTGCGTCGGTCGCGGGTGTGTTCGGTCACCCTCGGCCCGCAGGCGCAAGCGCTAGCTCTGCGGCGCCCGCGAGATCTGAACGATCGCAAGGCGATTGCCCAGGCCGCCCGGATACGGCGAGATGCGCAGGCTGGACAGCGCCCACTCGTCCTCGCCGGTCCGAAGCCGGGCCACCGCCTCGACGGGCTCGACGGACCCGGCATCGAACCGCCTGCGGGCCAGTTCCAGCACGCCCTGATCGTCCGGGTGGATGATCCTGTCGCCGCCCTCGATACCGCGCCAGTGCACCCACGGGGCGGCCTCCGCCAACCACATGGTCAGCACCCCCAGTTCGGTCTCGAACAGCGCGGTGTAGATCCCGGCCCCCCGCATCACCTCCTGCATGCCGAGCTCGGCGAGCGTCGGCCTGCGCGGCTCGACCGTGTCGGTGACGTCATGCCAGAGCAGACGCAGGCCGGCCTGCCCCGGCTCGGTCCTGGTCCGCGCCCAACAGTGCCACCGCATGATCCGGCCATCGACGTGCAGCACGCTCATGTCGGCGTCCCATCTGCCGCCCGGCTGCGGGTTGAAGGCCAGTGCGAACAGCGATTCCGACTCGTCGAACTTGACCGCCTTGGCGTAGTACTCGGCGGGCGTCCGCTCGGTCACGTGATCCTCCGGCCGGACCCCGGACATCATCGAGGCCTCGAGCGTCTGCGCGATCATCAGGCGCTCGAGCAACCAGGAGATTCCGGAGGCGATCCGCGGCGGGGACGGCTCGACGTCGGCGTCCCCGATCCACAGCTGGACGCCGTGGGCGTCGCCGGACGGACCGAGGACCGGGAAGGCCTCGAGGTGGTACCGCCTGCGTTCGCCCCGCTGGCTCTGCGCCTCGAGGATCTCTCGACGTCGGCCGGACCGCACTGCCTCGACCAGCGGTTCGACCCGGACGTCGGGGCGGGGCGACAGCCGGCCGGTGGAGGTCCACGCGCGCACGGTTCCGCCGGTGCTGACCACGGTCGGCGAGTCCTCGGTCAACGTCTCGATCAGGTGCCATTCGTTCACGGTGTGTCGACGCTCCCGGTCATCGCGATCGGACCAGGAGGGTGAAGCCGCGTGGCTTGAGGGTGACCGCCTCCTGGATGTCGAGCGTGTACGCCGGATCGCCGGTGAACTCGTACCGCCGCAGCAGTTCCGCCATCGTCAGCACGGCTTCGTGGAGCGCGAACTGGCGTCCGATACAGGAACGGGGGCCGGTCCCGAACGGCCGGTACGCGTCGCGGGGCCGCTTGCGGACCTGGTCCGGCAGGAACCGGTCCGGGTCGAAGCTCTCGGTGTCGTTGCCCCACACCGGGTCCCGATGCAGCTGTGGCAGCAGCACGAACACCCAGGATCCCAGCGGCATCGGGTACCGGCCGCCGAGCATCGTGTCCTTTCGGACCTTGCGGAAGTAGCCCGGCGCGGCGGGCCACAGGCGAAGGGTCTCGTCCACCACCCGGCGCAGGTATCGCAGTTTCCCGATCTGATCGAAGGAGAGCGGGCCGTCGCCGGGGGCAACGGCGTCGATCTCCGCCCGGGCGGCGGCCGCGATCTCCGGGTGCTGCGCCAGGTAGTAGAGGGCGAATCCGAGTGTCCCTGCGGTGGTCTCGTTGCCTGCGACCAGGAAGGTGAGTACCTGGTTGCGGATGTTCACCGGGTCGAGGGATTCCCCGCTGGCCGGGTCGACGGTGCCCAGCATCAGGTCGAGGAGGTCGTCGTGGCCACCCGGCTGACGGCTCCGCTCCGCGATCACGTCGTCGACGACCGAGCGCATCAGGGCGATGTCGGCCTTGTGCTGCGCTGCGGCCTTCCTGCCGAACAGCTTTCGGACGAACGGCAGGTCGTTCGAGGTGCGGTTGATGTGTGCCAGTGCCCGCGACATGGCCGTCACGAACGGGTCCTCTGGCACTGGTCGCTCCGCGGGCTCCGCTCCTGCCGATTTCGTGAAGGAGCCGAAGTCGTAGCCGAACCCGGCCAGTCCGATCACGTCGAGGGTGAGCCGGTTCATGTCCCGGGAGACATCGACCGGGTCGCCGGTGGCCGCGGCACCGTCCCAGGCCAACCGGAGGCCGTCGAGGGCTCGGAGCATCGAACCGTGATATCTCCGCAGCGCGGCCTGGCTGAAGCCCGGGGCCAGGATGTTGTGTGCCTTGGCCCAGTTCGGCTCGTTGTTGAATGCCGTGAACAGTCCGTCTTCCGCGATGCCGCGGAGTTTGCGGATCGGCTGGCCGAGGGACTTCGCCCAGGTCGATTCGTCGTTGACCTCCGACACCAGGTCGACCCCCGAGACGACCACGAGGCGCTGGCCGACGATCTTGCGCTCGAAGATCGGGCCCAGTTCGGCGGCCATCCGCATTTCCTTCTGCACGGGCTTGGCCGGGTCGACGCTCAGCAGATCGCCCAGCACCGGTAGCCGGTGGCGGGGTATCGGGATGACGGCTGCCGGTCCCGCAGGCGTGGCAGGCGCCGGGTCGGTCGCAGGCGACGGCCCGGCGATGGCGTGCGGGCACTTGTCGGCGGTCACACCCAGAGTCTGCCGCATCGCCTGGTGTGTCGATCCGCGGTGTCGGCGGATGCGCGCGGGTGGGTCGTCCGCCGGGCGAATCCCTGGTGGGACCGCCCGGCGGGCGCCTCGCGATCCGGACCCCTCGAGAATGCGTGAGCACCCGATTTCCGGATCGAGTCGGAGGACGGCACGAAGGGGACGCCGGACGGCGTGCGTCCGGTGCTGTGACCGTCGAGGTCGGCATGGCCCCGGAGGATCAGGCGGGCCACACCGTGAGTGCTGCATCCGGTTCCGACGTCGACAGGAACCGGGGAACCCCCGGAGGGGCGCAGGACAACTCTAGCGCACGGGTACCCGAGCGACTCACAGGAAGTTCACAGCCGATGGCCAGACTCCTGGCAGCGATCACGAACATGATGGGGGAGTGAGCGCCACCAGAACCGAGGCCAGGGTGTTGGTCGTCGACGACGAACCGACCATCGTCGAACTGCTGTCGGTGAGCCTGCGGTTCCAGGGCTTCGAGGTCGAGACCGCCGCCACCGGGCCGGAGGCCCTCGACAGGGCGCGCGGTTTCCGTCCGGACGCGGTGATCCTGGACGTGATGATGCCCGGCATGGACGGATTCGGGCTGCTGCGCAGGCTGCGGGCCGACGGCGTCGACGCGCCGGTGCTGTTCCTCACCGCGCGGGACGCGGTGGAGGACAAGGTCGCCGGGCTCACCCTCGGCGCCGACGACTACGTCACCAAACCGTTCAGCCTGGAGGAGGTCGTGGCCCGGCTGCGGGTGATCCTGCGGCGGGCGGCGGGCGGCGGGCCGTCCGCCGAGTCCGCGCGAATCCGGTTCGCGGACCTCGAGCTCGACGACGACACCCATGAGGTGTGGAAGGCGGGCGAGCCGGTCTCGTTGTCGCCGACCGAGTTCACGCTGCTGCGGTACTTCATGGTCAATGCCGGGGTGGTGCTGAGCAAGCCGCGGATCCTCGACCACGTGTGGCACTACGACTTCGGCGGCGAGGTCGGGGTGGTCGAGTCGTACGTGTCGTATCTGCGGCGCAAGGTCGATACAGGGGACCGGCGGCTGATCCACACGCTGCGGGGGGTCGGCTACGTGATGCGCGAGCCCAGGTAGCCGTGCCGATGCCCCGGATACACCGGATACCGCTGCGGTTCACCCTGGTGGCCGCGGTGCTCGTGCTGTCCGCGCTCGGACTGCTGGCGTCGGGCGTTGCGGTGACCTCGGCGCTGGAGAACACGCTGATGGACCGCACCGATGCCATGCTGCACGACGCGGCGCACGGCTGGGCCCGGCCGCGGGCGGACCGTCCGCTGCCCCCGCCCCCGACCGAGCCGGGTCCGTCCCGCCCGCCGACGCAGTTCTATGTCCGGGCAACGCCCTCAGGAGGGGAGCCCCGGGTGATGATCAACGACGGGCCCGGCGCACCGGACCTGCCCGCGGACCCGGAATCGGGCCCGATCACCGTCGGCTCGATCGGCGACCCCGACGAGCACTGGCGCGCGCTGACCACCACCGGTCCAGGCGGCACCGTCACCGTGGCCGTCAGCCTCTCCGACGTCGACGCGATCGTCGACCGGCTCGTCATCCTCCAGCTCGGCATCGGCGCCGCGGTGCTGATCGCCCTCGGGGTCGCGGGCTACGTCGTGGTGCGGCGCAGCCTGCGCCCGCTGGTCGAGGTGGAGCACACGGCCGCGGCCATCGCGGCGGGCGACCTGCACAGCCGGGTCCCCGAATACGGCGGCAGGACCGAGGTCGGCCGGCTGTCGGCGGCGCTCAACGGGATGCTCGCCCAGATCCAGACCGCGTTCGCCGCCACCGAGGCCTCCGAGGAATCGGCCCGCCGGTCCGAGCAGAAGATGCGCCGCTTCGTCGCCGACGCCAGCCACGAGCTGCGGACCCCGCTGACCACCATCCGCGGGTTCGCCGAGCTGTACCGGCAGGGCGCGATGACCGACACCGGGCTGTTGATGTCGCGGATCGAGGGCGAGGCCGCCCGGATGGGTCTGCTGGTCGAGGACCTGCTGATGCTGGCCCGGCTCGACGCGCAGCGCCCGCTCGAGCGCGCGCCCGTGGACCTGCTCACGGTCGCATCGGACGCGGTCCACGACGCCAGAGCCGTTGCCCCGCAACGCGAGATCGGGCTCGAGGTGCTCGGCGGGCCCGGGCAGGCCGAGGTGCTCGGCGACGAGGCGCGGCTTCGCCAGGTGCTCGGCAACCTGGTGGGCAACGCGCTCAGCCACACCCCGCCCGACGCCGCGGTCACTGTCCGGGTCGGGACCGAGGGGCCGGATGCCGTGCTGGAGGTCGCCGACACCGGGCCAGGCCTCGACGCGGAGGCGAAGGAGCGGGTCTTCGAGCGGTTCTACCGCGCGGACACCTCGCGCACCCGCGAGTCCGGCGGCAGCGGACTCGGCCTGTCCATCGTGTCGGCGCTGGTCGCCGCGCACGGCGGCACGGTCGCGGTGGAGTCGCCGGAGGGCGGCGGCGCGGTGTTCCGGGTACTGCTGCCGAGGGTCGAGCGACCCGACTAGCCCACCGGTCCGACGGCGGCCGGGTGCGGCCCCGCCGAGTGTGCACCTGCGCGCGCGCCCACTCGGCCTTTGCGACAGCAGGTGCACACTCGGCGGAACCCGCGGCGGGGTCAGTCCGGGACGTTCGCCCCGTGGCCGAGCTCGCGCAGCGTCGCCTTGATGGTGGCCTGGGCCTCGTCGAGGGACTCCGGCGACGGGTTCGGGTCGGCGCCCGAGATGTTGAAGTCGCCGAGGCTGAACGCGGGGAAGACGTGCAGGTGCAGGTGGGGCACCTCCAGCCCGGCGATCAGCAGTCCGGCGCGCGGGGCGTCGAAGCCCTTGCGGACCGCCTGCCCGATGATCTGCGCGACCTTCGTGCACTTGGCGAGCACCTCACCGTCGAGGTCCTGCCACTGGTCGATCTCGGCGCGGGGGACCACCAGCGTGTGCCCCTTGGTGATCGGGTTGATGGTCAGGAAGGCGACGACGTCGTCGTCCTCCCACACGAACCGGCCCGGGAGATCGCCGGCGATGATCATGCTGAACACGGATGCCATGCGCCCGATTATGCCGGGTGACCCTGTTCGGCGGCGCCCGATGCGGTGGCCGCCGACCGCAGATGCGCCTTGGCGTCGTCGTAGCCTGCGGGGCTCGCGGCCTCGGCGGAGGTGTAGATCAGGTGCAGCACCCCGGTGGTGAACGTCTGGGCGGAGATGAGGCGCAGGGGGATCGGCGCGCCCTCCTCGAACAGCCGCTTCCCGCTGCGCAGCGCGATGGGGTGCACGAGCAGATGCAGTTCGTCGATCAGCCCCGCTGCAAGCAGCTGCTGGACGATCGACGGGGAGCCGCTCATGGCGATACTCGTCGCGCCCGGTTGCCGCTTGAGCTCGGTGACGGCTTCCACCAGATCGCCCTCGAGCTGTTCGGAATTGCGCCAGGTGAATTCGAGATCCTGCCGGGAGACGACGATCTTGCGGGCATCGCCGAGGGCCTTGGCCATGCCGGCGTCCTCGCCGCCCGCGGCTTCCCGCTCCGGCCAGGCCCCGGCGAAGCTGTCGTAGGTCTCGCGGCCGAGCAGCAGGGTGTCGGCCGACGCGAGCTGTGCGCCGACGGCCGCGCCCATCTCGTCGTTGAAGTAGGGGAAGTGCCAGTCCTGAGGTTCTCCCACGACGCCGTCGAGCGAGATGAACAGGCCTGCGGTGATCTGGCGCATGGAGTGCTCCCGAGAGGTGCTGTGGGGTGGTTTCAGACGACGTACTGGTCTGTACCGGTGAGGAATTCACCGGCCGGTGGGGTGAGCAGTGCAATGTTCGGGTTGTGGCTCAGCTTGGCCAGTTCCACATGCTGAGCGTTGGGCAGCACGGCGGTGATCGCGCGAGCGGCGGTGCGCAGCAGATCGTCGCTCTTTCCTCCTGAGATCACCAGGGTGGGGACGGTGATGCCGGACCAATCCGCCGCGCGCAGCGGTTCACCGCGCATGTAGTCGCCCATGACGGCCCAATCATGAGCTGCCGCAGGGGCTGTTGCCTTCAGGTTCTTCCAGAACGGCGTGAATCGCATGACGGCGACGAAGGGTCGGGGCATGCCCATGGCGTGGGTCATGTAGAACTTGACGACCTCGCCGCGGCGGTCCTCGGCAATCAGCTTGTGCAGTGTCACATCGAGATTCGCGGCGGGAACGAAGTTCTCGTGGTTCACGACGAACGGCGGCTCGAAGGCGATCACCTTGGTGATGCCGGGCACCCGGTCCGAGGCGGCGGCCAGCAGGGCGAGTCCAGCTCCGGAGGACCAGCCGAACAGTGCGGCGGACCCACCGGTCGCCTCGACCAGCGCGGCGATGTCGTCGATCTCGTTCTCGACGTCGTACACGCCCGGCGAATCACTGCTGTCGCCCCGACCGCGACGGTCGTAGTTGATGACGGTGAGGTGGTATTCATCGGCCAGCTTCTGGGCCAGCTCCACCATCTTGGGGAACTTGCGGTAGCTGAATGCGCCACCGACGAGAATCACGGTTCCGGCTTCGCCGCCGACATAGCGGTCGAACGCGAGCGTGATACCGGCTGGGGTGGTGATCGATTCCATGATCGGAGACCTTTCGTCAAATTCTGTCGGCACCGTGCGGTGGGTTCAGCAATAGAGACGGCGGTCGGCTCCGGTATTCATCGCCCCATGCAATGTGATGTAGATCACATAGTCGCTCATGGGCCGATTTCATCGAGCCGCGGGTGGGGGCCGCCGGATCCGCCGGTCTCGTGAGTGGCCGTGGACATTGCGGTGACTCCGGCGGACGATTAGAGGGCATGAGCTTGCGCCGTCGCCGAACGACCGTGCGCTGCAGCAAGCGTGAGTGCAGAGCGCGCCGCGGGCGGCCGGGAGTCGATACTCCACGCATCGGGAGAGAACCATGGCCACGAACCACAAGGGCATGATCGCCATCGACATCCGGGATTCGGTTCCGGACTGGGAACCGTATCTTCCTCGGCACGCTCCCGATGGTGCACCGAACGTCCTGATGCTCGTGTGGGACGACGTCGGGTACGGGACGATGGATATCTACGGCGGTCCGGTCGAGACCCCCACCATGCGGCGGATCGCGGACATGGGCAGTCGGTATTCGAACTTCCACACCACCGCACTGTGCTCGCCAACCCGGGCGTCGCTGCTGACGGGGCGCAACGCCACCACCAACGGCATGGCCACCGTCACCGAGATGGGATCCGGGTTTCCCGGTATCTCGACTCACATCCCGTTCGAGAACGGCTTCATCTCCGAGGTCCTCGCCGAACGCGGCTGGAACACCTACTGCGTCGGGAAGTGGCACCTGACGCCGGGTGAGGAGGCGAACATGTCGGCGGTCAAGAGCCGCTGGCCGCTCGGTCGCGGATTCGAGCGCTTCTACGGCTACCTCGGCGGTGAGTCGAGCAGCTGGTATCCGGACCTCGTGTACGACAACCACCCGATCGACCCGCCCGCGACCCCCGAGGAGGGCTACCACCTGGCGAAGGACCTGGCGGACAAGTCGATCGAGTTCATCCGCGACGCCAAGATGGTCGATCCCGACAAGCCGTTCTTCCTCTACCTCGCACCGGAGGCCGGGCACGCGCCGCACCACGTCTTCACCGAGTGGGCCGACCGGTACCGGGGCAGATTCGACGAGGGTTACGAGGCCATCCGTGCAGGCATCCTGGCACGGCAGAAGGAGATCGGCCTGCTGCCGCCGGACACCGAGCTCTCTCCGATCAACCCGCACGGGGAACCGTCGGCCACCGGACCCGACGGGCAGCTGTGGCCCATGCTCGACACCGTGCGTCCCTGGGACTCGCTCACGGCCGACGAGCGGCAACTGTTCGTGCGGATGGCCGAGGTGTTCGCCGGGTACATCTCCTACACCGACGACCAGATCGGCCGGGTGATCGACTACCTGGACGAGTCGGGGCAGCTCGACAACACCATCGTCGTCGTCATCTCCGACAACGGTGCCAGTGGCGAGGGCGGACCGAACGGCTCGTTCAACGAGTGGCGGTTCTTCAACGGGGTGCCCGACACCACCGAGGAAACCCTGCCCCATCTCGACGAGCTGGGCGGCCCGAAGTCGTACAACCACTACAACACCGGCTGGGCCTGGGCGTTCGACACGCCCTTCCCGTACTGGAAGCGCTGGGCCGGCTACGAGGGCGGCATCTCGGACATGTGCATGGTGGCGTGGCCGGCGAAGCTGCCGCCACGCAGTGAGCCGCTGCACCAATACGTGCACGCGGTCGACGTCGTTCCCACGCTGTACGAGCTGCTCGACATCGAGCCGCCAGGGATCCTCAAGGGCTACACCCAGCACCCGATCGAGGGACAGAGCTTCGCGGCGTCGCTGACCGACCCCGACGCACCGGGGAAGGCGACGCAGTTCTACACGATGCTGGGTCAGCGTTCGATTTATCACGAGGGCTGGCTGGCGTGCTCGCTGCACCCGCCGCTGTCCGGGTGGGGACACTTCGACCACGACGTGTGGGAGCTGTACCACCTCGAGGAGGACCGCGCCCAGACGACGAATCTCGCGGAGCGGGAACCGGAACGGCTGGCGAGGTTGGAGAGCCTGTGGTTCTACTACGCCGGCATCTACAACGGCCTGCCGTTGGACGACCGAAACGCCCTCGAACAGGTGCTCGCGGAGCGTCCGCATGCGGGCAAGCGCCGCGACCGCTACGTGTACTACCCGAACAGCGCGGACGTCCCCGAGGCCGCCGGGGTCGCGATCGCAGGGCGCTCTTACACGATCGCCGCAGGCGTCCGAGTGGACGCCGACGACGCCCAGGGTGTCCTCTTCGCGCACGGTGGGGTGGGCGGCGGTCACAGCCTGTACATCAAGGATCACCGCCTGCACTACACCTTCAACTGGCTCGGAACCGAACAGCGGAATGTCGTCGCCGACCGCGATATCGCCCCTGGCTCGCACGTATGCACAGCCGAGTTCACCGCCGACGGCAAGAACTCCGATGCCGGGAAGCCGGGCTTCGCCGGGACCGTCACGCTCTACCTCGACGACGAGCAGGTCGCCACCGGTGACATCGTGACCCAACCCGGACCGTTCAACCTGGTGGGTGACGGCATCTGCATCGGCCGGGACAGTGGCTCGCCGGTGACCCCGGACTACAAGGCGCCCTTCGCGTTCACCGGAGGCTCGATCGACAAGGTCGTCGTCGACGTGTCCGGCGAACGGTATGTCGACCACGAGGCGCAGGTACGAGGATGGTTTGTCCTGGACTGAGCGGGGAGCGCCGGTGAGACGCTACGTCCGTGGGCCGGTGCGCGTCGCTACCGTCCGCGTCGCCTCGGGTCACCGCTCGAGGGCGAGCAGGGTCCTCACGATCGCGAAGATCGCCACGCCACCGAACACGGCCGGCCCGGCGATTCCCTGACAACGACAGCGGGAGACCGAGCGATCATCGCCTCGCGCTCGCAGGAAGTTGCCAGCTTCGGTCCAGGGACACCACAGGTTCGGCCACGAGGGTTGGCCGCATGACGAACTCACTGGTCCGGGGCGCGACGGTGCCGGAACCGCCACCGGGCACGAAGACCGTCGCGCTCGACGTGGTGATCCCGGTGTACAACGAGGAACGCGACCTCGAGCGGTGCGTGCGGCGGCTGCGTGCGCACCTCGACGCGTCGGTTCCGTATCCGAGCCGGATCACCGTCGCGGACAACGCGAGCACCGACGCGACCCTCGCCGTCGCGGCGCGGCTCGCCGTCGAGTTCGACGGGGTCCGCGTGGTGCACCTCGACGAGAAGGGCCGTGGCCGAGCGTTGCGCACGGTGTGGGGCTCCTCCGACGCCGAGGTCGTCGCGTACATGGACGTGGACCTGTCCACCGACCTGAACGCGCTGATGCCCCTGGTGGCGCCGCTGGTCTCCGGGCACTCCGACGTGGCGATCGGTTCCCGCCTGACCCGCTCGGCGCGGGTGGTCCGCGGGCCCAAACGGGAGTTGATCTCCCGCTGCTACAACCTGATCCTGCGCGGGGCGCTGCGCACCAAGTTCTCCGATGCCCAGTGCGGGTTCAAGGCGATCCGCACCGACGTGGCCCGCAGGCTACTGCCGCTGGTGCAGGACACCGGCTGGTTCTTCGACACGGAGCTGCTGGTCCTCGCCGAGCGGGTGGGCCTGCGGATCCACGAGGTGCCGGTGGACTGGGTCGACGACCCGGACAGCAAGGTCGACATCGTCGCCACCGCGATCGCGGACCTCAAGGGGGTGGTCCGGGTCGGTCGTGCACTGGCCACAGGAAAGTTGCCCGTCGCGGCGCTGCGCTCGAGCATCGGTCGCGAACCCCTCGTCCAGGGCGTCCCGCACGGAATGGTCGGGCAACTGATGCGGTTCGCCGTCGTCGGCGTCGCCTCCACCGTCGCCTATGCCCTGCTCTACCTGGCGCTGCATCCCGCGATCGGGGCTCAGGCGGCAAACCTGACGGCGCTGCTGATCACCGCCGTGCTCAACACCGCCGCCAACCGCGCATTCACCTTCGGGGTGCGCGGCACGGCGGGTGCCGCCAAGCATCAGGCCCAGGGCCTCGCGGTGTTCGCGTTCGGGTTGCTGCTCACCAGCGGATCCCTGTTCGTACTGCACCGATGGCTGCCCGACGCCTCCAAGCATCTCGAACTGGCGGTGCTCGTCGCCGCGAACCTCGTCGCCACCGTCACCCGGTTCGTCGCCCTGCGCTGGGTGTTCCGCAATCACCACGAAGGAGTCACGCAGTGACCACCACCACCGACGCACCGACGGCCGTGACGGCGTCCCCCGATCCCGCGCCGCCGCGCCGCATTCCGGAGCAGTGGCTGCTGGCGGCGCTGCTGATCGGGACCGCCGTCGCCTACCTCTGGGGACTGGGTGCCTCCGGTTGGGCCAACTCCTTCTACTCGGCCGCGGTGCAGGCGGGTTCGGTGTCCTGGAAGGCCTTCTTCTTCGGCTCGTCGGATGCGGCGAACTCGATCACCGTGGACAAGCCGCCCGCCTCGTTGTGGGTGATGGCGCTGTCGGTGCGCGCGTTCGGCCTCAGTTCGTGGAGCATCCTGGTGCCGCAGGCGCTGATGGGGGTGGCCACGGTCGCCCTGCTGTGGGCGACGGTGCGGCGGTACTTCGGCGCCGCGGCCGGGTTGCTCGCCGGCCTCGTGCTGGCGCTCACGCCGGTCGCCGCGCTGATGTTCCGGTTCAACAACCCGGACGCGCTGCTGGTGCTGCTCATGGTGGCCGCGGCCTGGGCGCTGCTGCGGGGCGTGTCCGACGGCCGCACCCGATGGCTGGTCCTCACCGGCATGTTCGTCGGGCTGGGCTTCCTCACCAAGCAGCTGCAGGTGATGCTGGTGGTGCCGCCGCTGGCGCTGACCTACCTGCTGTTCGGACCGCCGAAGCTGGGCAGGCGGGTGCTGCAGCTGTTCGCCGCGCTGGCCGCGATGGTCGTCGCCGCCGGCTGGTGGCTGCTGACCGTCGAGCTCTGGCCGGCCGACTCCCGGCCGTGGATCGGCGGCTCGCAGGACAACTCGATCCTCGAGCTCACCCTCGGGTACAACGGGCTCGGCCGACTCAACGGCAACGAGCGGGGCAGTGTCGTCCCGGGTGGCAGGGGCGGAGCCGAGGCGATGGCAGGCGGTCCCCCCGGCGGGGGCGGCGGGATGTGGGGGAGCACCGGCATCACCCGCATGTTCGACGCGGCCCAGGGCGGTCAGATCGCGTGGCTGATCCCGGCGGCGCTGGTCCTCGGGGTGCTCGGGATCGTGCTGCGCGGCAGGGCGTCCCGGCCCGACACCCAGCGCGCCGTCATGGTTCTCTTCGGTGTCTGGCTGCTCGTCACCGGGCTGGTGTTCAGCTTCATGGCCGGCATCTTCCACGCCTACTACACGGTCGCGCTGGCCCCGCAGATCGCGGCGCTGGTCGGGGCGGGCGCGGTGCTCGGCTGGCGTCGACGCGATGCCCTGTGGGTGCGGATCGTTCTCGCCGTCACGGTTGCGATGACTGCGGCCTGGTCGTGGGAGTTGCTCGGGCGCAGCCCGGAGTTCGCGGCATGGCTGCGCTGGGTGGTGCTGGTTGCCGGGATCGCGTCCGCGGCCGCGCTGCTCGCGCCCCGCCTGACCGGGAGGGTGGCCGCGGTGTCGGCGGGCGCCGCCCTGTTCGCGGGCCTCGCCGGGCCTGCCGCGTACGCGCTCGACACGATCGCCTCCCCGCATGTCGGGTCGATCGTCTCCGCGGGCCCGAACACGGGCGGAATGGGCGGCCCTGGCGGATTCATGATCCGGGGGGAGGGGCACGGTCCAGGGGGGTTCGCGGGTGGACGCGGCGGGATGCCGCCGACCGGCGTCATGCTGCCCGGTGGGGTCGCCGTGCCCGACGGGATGGTCCCGCCCGGCGGCATCGGTGAGGGCGGGGCGGCGGGGTCGCCGGGCGGGCTGCTGCGCGGCAGCGAGCCGAGCGCGGAGTCGATCGCGCTGCTCGAGGCCGACGCCGACCGCTACACCTGGGTCGCGGCCGCCGTCGGGTCCAACAGCGCCTCCGGGTACCAGCTGGCCACCGGGGATCCGGTGATGCCGATCGGCGGCTTCAACGGCAGCGACCCCTCGCCGAGCCTGGCGCAGTTCCAGCAGTACGTGGCCGAGGGGAGGATCCACTACTTCATCGGGGGCGGCGGCATGGGCCCCGGCGGCGCAGGCGGCAGCGGTGCGGAGATTTCCGAATGGGTCGCACAGAACTTCGCCGCAACCACGGTCGATGGCGCAACTATGTACGACCTGACCGCGCCGCGGGTACAGGCCGGGCCGTAGTCTGAGGCCCGTGCGCGTACTCGTTATCGGCTCCGGAGCCCGTGAACATGCCCTTCTTCTCGCCCTCGGGCGCGACCCGGGTGTGACGGCCCTGTTCGCCGCACCCGGCAACGCCGGGATCGCGAAGATCGCCGAGCAGCACCCCGTGGACGTCGCGTCCGGGGAGGCCGTGGTGGCGCTGGCGCAGAAGGTCGCCGCGGACCTGGTCGTGATCGGCCCCGAGGTGCCGCTGGTGGTCGGTGTCGCCGACGCCGTCCGCGCGGCAGGGATCGCGTGCTTCGGGCCGTCCGCCGACGCCGCCCGGATCGAGGGCTCCAAGGCGTTCGCGAAGGACGTGATGGCGGCGGCGGGCGTGCGGACCGCGCACAGCGAGATCGTCGACAGCCCGGCCAACCTGGACGAGGCCCTCGACCGCTTCGGTCCGCACTGGGTGGTCAAGGACGACGGGCTGGCGGCAGGCAAGGGCGTCGTCGTCACCACCGACCGCGGCGCGGCCCGCGATCACGCCGCCGAGCTGCTCGAGACCGGGCACCCGGTCCTGCTGGAGTCGTACCTCGACGGGCCGGAGGTGTCGCTGTTCTGCCTGGTCGATGGCGAGACGGTGGTCCCGCTGCTGCCCGCGCAGGACCACAAGCGGGTCGGCGACGGCGACACCGGGCCGAACACCGGCGGCATGGGTGCCTACACCCCGCTGCCGTGGCTGCCCGAGGAGACGGTGACCCAGATCGTCGACGAGGTCGTCGTCCCGGTGGCCGCGGAGCTGGTCAGGCGCGGCAGCGGCTTCTCGGGGCTGCTTTATGCCGGGCTCGCGATCGGCAAGGACGGCCCCGCCGTCGTCGAGTTCAACTGCCGCTTCGGCGACCCGGAGACCCAGGCCGTGCTGGCGCTGCTGGAGTCCCCGCTCGGTGAGTTGCTGAACGCCACCGCCACCGGCACCCTCGCCGAGGTGGCCCCGCTGCGCTGGCGCGACGGTGCCGCGGTGACCGTGGTGCTGGCCGCCGAGAACTACCCGGGACGCCCCCGCACGGGCGACGTGATCAACGGCTCGGATGCGGACGGTGTGCTGCACGCGGGCACCGGCCTGCGTGAGGACGGCGCCGTGGTGTCCTCCGGCGGCCGGGTGCTCAGCGTCGTCGGGGTCGGGACCGACCTGACGAGCGCCCGCGAGGACGCCTACGCCAAGCTCGCCGAGGTGCGGCTGCCCGGCGGGCACTTCCGCCGCGACATCGGGCTCGCCGCCGTCGAGGGCCGCATCAGCATCTAGGTGGACGCTGGTCCAGGTCGCTTTAGCGTAAAACCGTACCGGTGATCGTGTTCTCGCACAGGCGTTTCCGCGATCCGTTCCGGAGTGTGAGCGACGGCCGGATTACCGAACGGTAACGTGCAACATCTCTCGTATAACAGGTTCCAGTTTTGTTGGCCCTGACAGAGAGGTTCCGTTGAGCGAGTACCAGGCGTCGCGCGGCAAGGCAGCGACCACTTTCAATCCCCAGCTCTCCCGCAGGAAGTTCATGGCGGCAACGGGTCTCGCGGTGGGGGCCGCGGCGCTCTCCTCCTCGTGGACCGCCGCGGCGGCGTCGCCGCGGCGCGCCCTCAACACCGGTGACCGGGTGCCTGCCCTGATCATCGGCAGCGGGTACGGCGGCGCGGTGGCCGCGCTGCGGCTGACGCAGGCGGGTATCGACACCCACATCATCGAGATGGGACGGGCTTGGACGACGCCCGGCTCCGACGGCAAGATCTTCTCCCCGATGCTCACCCCGGATAAGCGGGCCTACTGGTTGAGGACCCGTACGGCGCAGCCGGTTTCGCACTTCTCGGGTGGCTCGGTGGACAAGGACATCGAGAAGTACACCGGCGTGCTCGACTGCGAGAACATGGGCGGGATCAACGTCTACCAGGGCCGCGGCGTCGGCGGCGGTTCGCTGGCCAACGGCGGCATGGCGGTGACGCCCAAGCGCGGGTACTTCGAGGAGATCCTGCCCTCGGTCGACTCCAACGAGATGTACGGGACCTTCTTCCCGAGAGCGAACGCAGGTCTCGGCGTGAACAACATCGACCAGGCCTGGTTCGAGTCCACCGACTACTACCAGTTCGCCCGGGTCGGCAGGAAGACCGCGCAGCGCTCCGGATTCCAGACGACCTTCGTGCCCAACGTCTACGACTTCGACTACATGAAGAAGGAGGACGCGGGTCAGGTCGCCAAGTCCGCGCTGGCGGGCGAGGTCATCTACGGCAACAACGCAGGCAAGAAGTCGCTGGACAAGACCTATCTGGCGCAGGCATCGGCCACCGGCAAGCTCACCATCACCACGCTGCACGAGGTGACCAAGGTGGCGCCTGCCGCCAGCGGCGGCGGGTACTCGGTCGAGATGAAGCAGATCGACGAGCAGGGCAACACCGTCGCGACCAAGACGGTCACCGCGGACAAGGTCTTCTTCGCGGCGGGCAGCGTCGGCACCAGCAAGCTGCTGGTGGCGATGAAGGCGCAGGGTCACCTGCCGAACCTCCCCGGCGCGGTCGGTCAGGGCTGGGGCAACAACGGCAACATCATGGTCGGCCGGGCCAACCAGGGCTGGGACCCGACCGGTGCCAAGCAGTCGTCGATCCCGACGATGGGCATCGACAACTGGGCCGACCCGGCCGGTCCGGTCTTTGCGGAGATCGCGCCGTTCCCTGCGGGCACCGAGCTGTGGGTCAGCCTGTACCTGGCGATCACCAAGAACCCGGAACGTGCCCAGTTCCAGTACAACTCGTCGACCGGCAAGGTCGGGCTGTCCTGGCAGGCCTCGCAGAACCAGCCCGGCATCAACATGGCCAAGCGGGTGTTCGACAAGATCAATTCCAAGGAGGGCACGATCTACCGCACCGACCTGTTCGGTGTCTACAAAACGTGGGGCGACGGGCTGACCTACCACCCCCTCGGCGGATGCATCCTGAACCAGGCGACCGACAACTTCGGGCGGCTGCCCGAGTACCCGGGCCTGTACGTGATGGACGGGTCGCTGGTGCCGGGCAATGTCGGCGTCAACCCGTTCGTCACCATCACCGCGCTCGCGGAGCGGAACATGGCCACGATCGTCGCGAACGATCTGCACTAGATCCGTCCGAATCGGTGAACGCGTTCTCGTGAGAACCGGGGGCGCCCCGCTGTGGTCTCGGCCTGCGCGGGGCGCCCCCGGCGCGGGAGAAACGTTGAACAGTACTGGTGATAACGCTGCGGCACAGGAATTTCGAATAATCGGATATGAGCTGTGGGTTCTCGATTTATTACCGGTCGGTATTGCGAATCTCGATGCTGTTACGGCTGTATAACGAGTTCTACTTTATTGGCTCGTGATCAGAGAGGTTCCGTTGACCGAACATCAGGCGTCGCGAAGCTTTACGGCGACCACGAAATCGCAGTTCTCCCGAAGAAGGTTCATGGCGGCGACGGGTCTGGCGGCAGGCGCCGTCGCCCTCGCGCCGACCCTGAGCGCGACCACCGCCGCGGCATCGCCGCGCCGCGCCCTCAACACCGGTGACCGGGTGCCCGCCCTGATCATCGGCAGCGGCTACGGCGGCGCGGTGACCGCACTGCGGCTGGCGCAGGCGGGCATCGACACCCACATCGTCGAGATGGGCCGGGACTGGGGCACGGCCACCTCGGGGGTCTTCACCTCCACCACCTCGCCGGACAAGCGTGGATTCTGGCTGAGGGATCGCACGGCGCAACCGGTCTCGCACTTCATGGGCGTCTCGATCGACAAGCCCATCGAGAAGTACGTCGGAATCCTCGACTGCGAGAACATGGGCGGGATCAACGTCTACCAGGGTCGCGGCGTCGGTGGCGGCTCCCTGGTCAACGGCGGCATGGCCGTGACGCCAAGGCGCGGCTACTTCGAGGAACTGCTTCCCTCGGTCGACTCCAACGAGATGTACAACGTCTTCTTCCCGCGGGCCAACACCGGTCTTGGGGTCAACAACATCGACCCGGCCTGGTTCGAGTCGACCGAGTGGTACAAGTTCGCGCGCACGGGTCGCAAGACCGCCGAACGGTCCGGCTTCAAGACGGTGTTCGTCCCGAATGTGTACGACATGAACTACATGAAGCAGGAGGCGGCGGGCTCGGTCCCCAAGTCCGCCCTCGCCGGCGAGGTCATCTTCGGTAACCACTATGGCAAGAAGTCGTTGCCCAAGACGTATCTTGCGCAGGCCGCGTCGACCGGCAAGGTCACCATCACCACGCTGCACCGCGTCACCAAGGTCGTGCCGAGCGGGGCCGGCTACTCCGTCGAGATGGAGCAGATCAACGAGCAGGGCGGTGTCGTCGCGACGAAGACGGTCACCGCGGACAAGGTGTTCTTCGCGGCGGGCAGCGTGGGCACCAGCAAGCTGCTGGTGGCGATGAAGGCGCAGGGGCACCTGCCGAACCTCTCGGGCGAGGTCGGTCAGGGCTGGGGCAACAACGGCAACGTCATGGTCGCCCGTGCCAACCACCTGTGGGACGCGACGGGCGGCAAGCAGTCGTCGATCCCGACGATGGGCATCGACAACTGGGACGACGCCGGGGGACCGGCGTTCGCGGAGATCGCGCCGTTCCCGGCCGGAGCCGACCTGTTCATCAGCCTCTACCTGGCGATCACCAAGAACCCGGAACGCGGCCAGTTCCAGTACAACTCGTCGACCGGCAAGGTCGGACTGTCGTGGCAGGCCTCGCAGAACCAGCCCGGCATCAACATGGCGAAGCGGATCTTCGACAAGATCAACTCCAAGGAGGGCACGATCTACCGCACCGACATGTTCGGTGGGTACAAGGTCTGGGGTGACGGGCTGACCTACCACCCCCTCGGCGGCGCCATCCTGAACAAGGCCACCGACAACTACGGCCGGCTGCACGGACACCCGGGCCTGTACGTGATGGACGGCGCGCTGGTTCCCGGAAACCTGGGCGTCAACCCGTTCGTCACCATCACTGCGCTCGCGGAGCGGAACATCGCCACGATCGTCGCGAGCGACATGCACTGATGGCGAGGACGATCGGTACCGAATAGCAACACCCCCCCCTGCCGACAGCGGCCCCGAGGATCTGTTCCTCGGGGCCGCTGTCGCGGTATCGCTCGGGCAAATCGCCCGGGCGCGCTAGCCTCGTCCCGGTGCGAGCAGAGTCCGAGCGATCCCAGGTCCCCACCTTCCATGTCATGGACGTCTGGAAGGCCGCCACCGAGCGGGCCCGAACCCACGGCGACGTCCTGACGCTGGCCGCGGGGCAGCCGTCCACCCAGGCGCCCGGCCCGGTGCTGCGTGCGGCGCGCGAGGCCCTCGACACCCAATTACTCGGCTACACCGAGACGTTCGGGATCCTGCCGCTGCGGGAGGCGATCGCCGGCTACCACAGCACGAAGTCGTCGATCGCGGTCGATCCCGATGACGTCGTGGTGACCACCGGCTCCTCCGGCGCCTTCACGCTGATCTTCCTCGCGGCCTTCGACGCAGGCGACACGGTGGTCGTGGCGCGGCCCGGCTACCCGGCGTACCGCAACACGCTGACCGCGCTCGGCTGTCGCGTGATCGAACTCGACTGCGGACCGGACACCCGCTTCCAGCCGACCGTCGCGATGCTCGAGGCGCTGGACGAGCCGCCGGCGGGCCTGGTCGTCGCCAGCCCGGCGAACCCGACCGGCACCGTCATCGACCCGGCCGAACTCGCCGCCCTCGCGCGCTGGTGCGAGGACCACGGCACCCTGCTGATCTCCGACGAGATCTACCACGGGATCGAGTTCGGTTCCGGCACCTCGGCGACCGCGTCGGCATGGGAGACCTCGCGCGAGGCGGTCGTGATCGGCTCGGTCTCCAAGTACTTCTCGATGACCGGCTGGCGGCTTGGCTGGATGCTGGTGCCCACCGGGCTGCGGCGGGCGCTGCAGCGGCTCGCGTCGAACATGACGGTGTGCCCGCCCGCGATCTCGCAGTACGCGGCGGTCGCGGCCTTCACCGACGAGTCCATGGCCGAGCTGGACGGGCACGTGCGGCGGTACGCGGCCAACCGCGACCTGGTGCTGGCCGCGCTGCCGCGGCTTGGCATCACGGACTTGGCCCCTGCCGACGGCGCGTTCTACGCCTACGCCGACATCGGACACCTGACCGACGATTCGACGTCGTGGTGCGCGGAACTGCTCCGGGAGACCGGGGTGGCGCTGGCGCCGGGCGTCGACTTCGACACGGTCCGCGGCGACCGGACCGTGCGGATCTCGTTCGCGGGCGCGACGGCCGATGTCGAAGAGGCGCTGGAGCGATTGGGGCGCAGTGCTGCACTCGGACACTGACGGGACGGCGGCCTCGCCCGCACCCGCTCCAGCGAAATCGACTCGGCGCAGCGCTTCCGCTGGCACGATGGGCCGGGTGTCTTCCGCGGCGACTCCCAAGGGCGAACGACGCCGGATGGCGCTCGTCGAGGCCGCGGCGGATCTGATGCTCGAGGGCGGGTTCGAGGCGGTCCGCCATCGGGCGGTGGCCCAGCGCGCCGGCCTGCCGCTGGCGTCGACGACGTACTACTTCGAGTCCCTCGACGACCTGATCGCGCGGGCCGTGGAGCTGAGCGGCAGCCGGGAGATGGACGCCATGCGCGCCCGGATCGACGAGATCACGCAGGCCGACCGCGACGCGGCGGCCGTCGTCGAACTGATCATCGAGCTGCTGGTCGGCCCGATCGAGGGCGCTGCGCGGGAACACCTCATCGCCCGGTACGAGTGCTTCATCGCCTCCGCGCGGCACCCCCAGCTGCAGGAGGTGCAGCGGCGGTTACGGATCCAGTTCGACGATGCCCTCGGTGAGGTGCTGCGCCGATCCGGGCGGCAGGTCCGGCAGGAGGGACTGCGCAGGCTGATCTGCGTGGTGGACGGGGCCGTCGTCGGGGCGCTGAGCGAGTCCGATCCCGACCCCGAGCAGTTGGCAAGGGAGATGCTGTCGGAGGTCATCGATGTGGCCGCGCCGCCGCTCCCGCCGGAGGAACCGGAGTCGTAGCCGCCCGCCCGGGGTGGCGCGGCTGCCGGTCCTGCGGGCGGCGGCCGTAAACTGGGCGCTCGTGAGCCGCATCCCCAACGTCCTTGCCAACCGATACGCCAGCCCCGACCTGAGGGAGCTGTGGTCGCCCGAGCACAAGATCGTGCTGGAGCGTCAGCTGTGGCTGGCGGTGCTGCGGGCGCAGGCCTCGCTCGGCATCGACGTGCCCGAGGATGCGCTCGCCGACTACGAGCGGGTCCTCGAGCAGGTGGACCTCGACTCCATCGCGGACCGGGAGCGGGTGACCCGGCACGACGTGAAGGCGCGGATCGAGGAGTTCAACGCCCTCGCCGGACACGAGCACGTGCACAAGGGCCTGACCAGTCGCGACCTCACCGAGAACGTCGAGCAGCTGCAGGTCTTCCGTTCGCTCGAGCACGTGTACGCGCACGGCGTCGCGGTCGCGGCGCGGCTCGCGGAGAAGGCCGCCGAGTACTCCTCGCTGGTGATGGCGGGCCGCAGCCACAACGTCGCCGCACAGGCCACCACCCTCGGCAAGCGTTTCGCCTCCGCAGCCGACGAGATGCTGGTCGCGCTGACCCGCCTGCGCGAGCTGATCGACCGGTACCCGCTGCGCGGCATCAAGGGCCCGATGGGCACCGCCCAGGACATGCTCGACCTGCTCGGTGGCGACACCGAGAAGCTCGACTTCCTCGAGGCGAAGGTCGCCGAGCACCTCGGCTTCGCGCACGTGCTGACCAGCGTTGGCCAGGTCTACCCGCGCTCGCTCGACCACGACGTGCTGTCCGCGCTGGTGCAGGTGGGTGCCGGTCCGTCCTCGTTCGCGCACACCATCCGCCTGATGGCGGGTCACGAGCTGGTCACCGAGGGCTTCCAGCCCGGCCAGGTCGGCTCGTCCGCGATGCCGCACAAGATGAACACCCGTTCGTGCGAGCGCGTCAACGGCCTGCAGGTCGTGCTGCGCGGCTACGCGTCGATGGCCGCGGAACTGGCCGGCGCGCAGTGGAACGAGGGCGACGTGTTCTGCTCGGTGGTCCGCCGGGTGGCGCTGCCCGACGCGTTCTTCGCGATCGACGGACAGATCGAGACCTTCCTGACCGTGCTCGACGAGTTCGGCGCGTACCCGGCGGTGATCGAGAAGGAGCTCACCCGCTACCTGCCGTTCCTGGCCACCACCCGGATGCTGATGGCCGCCGTGCGCGCGGGCACCGGCCGCGAGACCGCGCACGAGGTCATCAAGGAGCACGCCGTCGCCGTCGCGCTGGCGATGCGTGAGGACGGCCGCGAGCCGGACCTGCTCGACCGCTTGGCCGCCGACGACCGCTTCCCGCTGGACCGCGCGCAGCTGGACGCCGCGCTGGAAGACAAGTCCGCCTTCATCGGCGCGGCCGAGTCCCAGGTGGCCACGGTGGTGCGCCGGGTCGGCCTGCTCGTGGAGCAGAACCCCGAGGCGGCGGGCTACAAGCCCTCGCCCATCCTCTAGGCGGCTGCGCCGCCCGTGAGTCCTTGTGGCCCCCACTCGGGCCAGAAGGACTCACGGGCGCGTCAGCGCAATTTGTCGAGGATGCGGCGCAGCTCGGCGCGATCGTGCTCGTCCAACGGCGCGAAGAAGTCCTCGGCGTCGGCGGCGCGCGCGGTCTCGAGCTCGCCGATGATGCGGCGGCCGGCCTCGGTCAGGCGCACGCACGTGGCGCGCCGGTCGGCGGCGTCCGGGACCCGCTCACTGAGCCCGCGTTCCTCGAGCCTGTCGACGACCTCGGTCGCGGACCGCGGCGCGATGCGCAGCGCCTTCGCGACGTCGCCGAGCCGCGGTTGCCGGTCCGTGTCGCGGCCGATCACGTGGAGCGCGCGGTACTCGTGCGGGGACAGCTGCCACGGCTCCAGCGCGACGAACCAGCGTCGGCGCAGGGCGCGGGCGCTGGACATCACGAGGTCCCGGAGGGCGTCGGGGTGGCGCTGGTCCATGGTGACTCAGGCTACCTCACTTGACAGCTACCTCATAGTGAGGGAACCTCAGTATGTCTGACCCCGACATACGAGAGGGGTGGTTGTATGACAAGCCCCCGAAGCGGCGAGCCCGGACCGGGTCCCCGCTCACGCAAGATCGATCCCGCCGACCGCGCCCAGCTGGCCGAGTCGCCGGTGAGCCTGCGCCGGATCGGCGCCCTGTTCTCGCCCTACCGCCCGCAGATCGCGCTGGTCACCGTGCTGATCATCGCGGCATCCGCCGTCTCACTGGCCAACCCGTTCCTGGTCCGCGCCGTCATCGACAGGGCCATTCCCGACCAGGACGTCACGCTGTTGGTGTGGGCGGTGATCGGCATGCTCGCCGTGACCGTCGTCGGCTCGGTGCTCGGCGTCGTGCAGACCTGGATCTCCACCACGGTCGGCCAGCGCATCATGCACGGACTCCGGACCAAGGTGTTCGCCCACCTGCAGCGGCAGTCGCTCGGCTTCTTCACCCGCACCAGGGGAGGGGAGGTCCAGTCCCGCCTCACCAACGACATCGGCGGCATGCAGACAGTGGTCACCTCGACCGCCACCTCGATCGCCTCCAACGTCACCACCGTCGTCGGCACGTCCATCGCGATGGCCGTGCTGAGCTGGCGGCTCTCGCTGCTCTCGCTGATCGTGCTCCCGCCCGCGATCTGGTTGACCCGCAAGGTCGCCCGGATGCGACGGGAGATCACCGCGCAGCGCCAGCGCACCCTCGCCGACATGCAGACCCAGATCGAGGAGTCCCTGTCCATCAGCGGAATCCAGCTCGGCAAGACGCTGGGGGCGGGTCCGGCGATGTCGGAGCGCTTCGCGGACACCTCGCACCGCCTGGCCGATCTCGAGGTCAGGTCGCAGCTCTCCGGACGCTGGCGGATGGCCACGATGAACATCGTCTTCGCCGCCATCCCGGCGCTGCTCTACCTCGCGGCGGGACTGCCTGCCACCTCCGGCGGCATGACCATCGGCACCCTGGTGGCGTTCACCGGGCTGCAGGCGGCGCTGTTCCGGCCGCTGATGAGCCTGCTCGACGTCGGCGTCTCGGTGACCAGTTCGCTCGCCCTGTTCAGCCGCATCTTCGAGTACCTCGACCTCCCCGTCGAGATCGACGACCCCGAGCACCCCGTGCACCTGCGCCGCGAGGACGTGGCGGGCTCGGTTCGGCTGGCCGACATCGGCTTCCGCTACGAGGGAGCGGACCGGAACGCCCTCGACTCCGTCAGCATCGAGGTGCCCGCCGGTTCCTCGCTCGCGCTTGTCGGCGAAACCGGTTCGGGCAAGACCACTCTCGCGTCCCTGGTGGCCCGGCTCCACGACCCGAGCTCCGGTTCGGTGAGCATCGACGGGGTCGACCTGCGGTCGATCCGGCTCGCGGAACTGTCCGAACTGGTCGGCGTCGTGTCCCAGGAGACGTACCTGCTGCACGCCACCATCCGCGAGAACCTGCGGCACGCCAGGCCCGACGCCACCGACGCCGACATAGAGGCGGCGGCGCGCGACGCCCAGGTGCACGAGCTGATCGCCTCCCTGCCCGACGGCTACGACACCGTCGTCGGCGCGCGCGGTCACCGGTTCTCGGGTGGCGAGAAGCAGCGCATCGCGATCGCCCGCACCCTGCTGCGCGACCCGCGGGTGCTGATCCTCGACGAGGCGACCAGCGCGCTGGACAACGAGACCGAGCGGGCCGTGCAGGCCGCGCTCGACACCGTCAGCCGGGGACGCACCACCATCACCATCGCGCACCGGCTGTCCACGATCCGCGACGCGGACCAGATCGTCGTGCTCGATCGCGGACGCGTCGCCGAACGCGGCACCCACGCGGAGCTGGTCGAGCTCGGCGGTCGGTACGCGCGGTTGCTGGCGCGGGCGGCCGTGCCGTCCGACGCGCTGGCCCTCGCGCGCTGACCGATCGCCTCAGTCGGCCCTGGCGGCGGCGACCCCGGCCCGGCGGCCGAAGAAGGTTCCGTCGCCGAGCGAGGTCCCGCTGATGTAGCCCCACGAGTGCAGACCGGAGGTGGCCCGCCCGGCCCCGTACAGGCCGGGGATCGGGTCGCCGTCGAGGTCGAGAACGTGGCCGTCGACGGTGGTGCACAGACCGCCGATGGTGAACACCTCTGCGCCGCCGCGGCCCGCCTCGCCGTACTCCGGCGGGGCGATGCCGCGCTGGACGTCGATCGCGGCGAACGGCGACTGCAGCGGACGCAGCCACGTCGCGGACTTGTGGAAGTACGGGTCCTCGCCCTCGGCGGCGTGCCGGTTGTACTCGCCGACGGTGGTGACCAGCGAGCCCGGCGGCATGCCGATCTGCTGTTCCAGATCCTCGAGCGTCTCGGCCACGAAATGCGGTTGTACGCCCCAGCGTTCGTCGACCGGCACCTTCTCGTAGGCCTGCTCGTCGAGGATCACCCACACCTTCAGCCCGTGCCTGTACAGCGCCGCCTGCCCCACCAGTCCGGGGTAGACGTCCTCGTTGATGAAGCGCTGGCCGACGCTGTTGACGATCATGCCGCGCACCATCATCCCGGGGATCAGCGAGATGCCCACCTGCCCTGCGGACATGTGCTTGACGGCGGCGCCGACGGCCTGGGCCATCACGATGCCGCGGCCGTCGTCGCCGCCGTCGCTGTTGACACCGAGCCCCACCAGCTGCGGGGCGTGCTGCGCGACCATCTCCGCGTTGTCGGCGAACCCGCCGGTGGTGAGCACCACGCCGCGGCGCGCCCGGTAGGCGTACGTCTTGCCGTACTGACGGGCGACGACGCCGACCACCCGGCCGCCCTCGACGATCAGCCGGGTCGCGTAGGTGTCGGTGTGCACCGCCGCGTCGGTGGCCGCGACGGCCTCGGTCAGCTTCTGCATCAGGACCTTGCCGCCGAACCCGTCCGAGGTGACGCGGTGCCCGCGGGGCGCGGGCTTGGCGAGTTCCGCAAAGGGATAGGAGTTCTCGCCCATCCACATCAGGCCGTCGTCGGTCGGCGGCACCCAGGTGGGGGAGCTCCACAGCGACGGCTTGAACGGCACGCCGTGATCGACCAGCCATCGGTGGTGATCCACGCTGTCGCGGCTGTAGAGGCCGACCTTCTCCTTGTCGGCGTCGGGTCCGAGGGCGGCCAGCAGGAACGCCTCCATGTCCTGCGCGGTGTCCTCGAATCCGCAGGCCCGTTGGATCTCGGTACCGCCGCCGAGGTACATCTCGCCGCCGGACAGCGCCGACGATCCGCCGCCGCCGCTCGCCTTCTCCAGGATGACGACCTCGGCGCCCGCGGCGGTTGCCTCCAGGGCCGCGGCCGCGCCAGCGCAGCCGTAGCCGACGATCAGGACATCGGTTTCGTGATCGAAGTGTTCGGCGTCGCCCGCTTCGAGGGGCGCCACCGGATTGCGTGCGCTCATGTCACAACTCCCATCCACTGTCGGTGGGCACACGCTAGGACCGCCGCGGCGGCGCGAGAAGGGGATTGCCCGTCCACCGGGATGTCGATGGGGCCTATCATCAATCCCCATGAGCCACTGCATATTTTGTGCCATCATCGCGCGCGAGGCGGAGGCGAGCGTCGTGTACGAGGACGAGCACACCGTGGCGTTCATGGACATCCGCCCGTTCACCCCCGGCCACCTGCTGGTGGTCCCGAAGCGGCACGCGTCGGGGCTCGCGCAACTCGACCCGGAGGACGGCGGCCGGATCTTCGCCGTCGGCCAGCGATTGGCTGCCGCATTGCGGGACAACGGCACCGACGCAACGGGTCTGCCCGCAGACGGTCCGCGGGCCGACGGGGTGAACCTCTTCCTCGCCGACGGCGCCGTCGCCGGCCAGGAGGTCTTCCACGTGCACCTGCACGTCATCCCGCGCACCCCCGGCGACGGTTTCGGTCTCCGCGGCAGGCCCGTTGCCGCACGTCGGCCGGATCTCGACTATCTGGCAGGCGCGCTCCGCCGCCGGCTCGACTCGGTCTAGGCGCCCGCATGGACCAGACGACCGGCCCCGCGCTGCACCGGCTCTTCCCGGAGCTCGAGGCGACCCTCCCGTACCGCAGGCTCGGCTCCGGCCCGACTCCGATCGCCCACCTGGAGGGGCTCGGCCGGGCGGACCGGCTGTGGTGCAAGGACGAGGGCGTCTACGGCGCGGGCGGCTGGGGCGGCAACAAGGTACGCAAGCTGGAGTGGATCATCCCGGATGTCCTCGCCCGTGGTTCCCGGCAGATCTTCAGCGTCGGCGGCCAGGGCACCAACTGGGGGCTGGCGACGGCCCTGTACGCCCACGAGTTCGGCATCGACACGGCCCTGGCCCTGATCGATCAGCCGATGGACGAACACGTGCACGCGCAGCTCGAACGTCTGAGGCGCTCCGGTGCCGCACTGCATTTCACCCGGACGAAGGCCCGCACCATCGCGGCGGCGCCGTGGCTGATGGTGCGGCACACGCGCGGCGGGCACCTGCCCTACTTCCTGCCCGCCGGCGGATCCTCACCCCTCGGGACGCTCGGCTACGTGGAGGCCGCGCTGGAGCTGGCCGCGCAGGTCGAGGCGGGCGCGATGCCGGAACCGACGCACGTGGTGACGCCGGTGGGTTCGGGCGGCACCGCCGCCGGGCTGCTGCTCGGACTGCACCTGGCCGGCCTGCGTACCAGGGTGGTCGGGGTGGTCGTCAACGACACCCTGCCGCTGGCCGAGCGGGACCTGGTCGGGCTGGCACGCAAGACCGCGCGGCTGCTCACCCGGCGCGGGGCCGCGCTCGGCCCAGTCGAGTTCGAGCCGGGAGCGATCACGGTGACCCGCGACTGGCTCGGTCCCGGATACGGGTTCGGCACGCCGGAGGGATCGGCCGCGCTGCGGGTCGGCGCCGACCACGGGCTGACCCTCGACCCCGTCTACACCGCGAAGGCGCTCGCGGGCGCGCTCGCGATGGACGCGGACGGCACCCTGGGCGACGGGCCCGTGCTCGTGGTCGACACCTACGGCCCGCGGGGGGACTGAGCGATCAGCGGTCGCGCTTGCGGTCGGTGTGGCCCAGGTCGCGCTCCGGCGCCACCACGTCGCGCACCAACTGCTTGAGGGCCGCGATGTCGGGGAAACCGTTGTCCCTGGCGCGGTCCCACAGCAGCTCGTCGCCGATCTCGATCCGGAAAACGCCGCCGGTGCCCGGGATCAGGGCCACCTCGCCGAGGTCGGTGCCGAATGTGTTCAGCAGTTCCTGCGCCATCCAGCCGGCCCGGAGCAGCCAGTTGCACTGCGTGCAGTAGGTGACGGTGACGCGGGGCGCGGCTGGGGTCATGCCCCCAGGGTGTCAGAGTGACCGCCGCGCCCCGCTCCACTCGGTGACGGGCCTGCCCTCGACGAGGTGTTCGTCGACGAACCGTTGGACCCGGTCGGCGCGCAGTTCGGCGTACCACGAGTTGTCGGGATACACCGCCACGACCGGGGCCTGCGAGCACGGGAACAGGCAGCCGGTCTGGGTGACGAGGACGTCGTCGTCGCCCAGACCGCGGGCCTCGAGCGCGTTGTCCAGTGCCTGCGCGGTCTCCGGACCGCCGCGGGCCGAACACCGCGGACCCCGGCACACCAGGACGTGCCGGGCGAAGCCGGGGACCTCGTCCCACGCGGGGGAGGTCAGGGGAGCGGTGGTGCTGCGGGCCGCCGCGGTGGGGCGGGAGATCGCGGCGTCGAGCAGATCGGCGTACGTGTCGGTGTCGCTCAGCGGACCGGCGAGGCGGACGTCGGGCCCATCCGATCCGCGCTCGCGCAACCAGTGTCCGACGACCCGGCGGAACCACGCGTCGATCTTGCGGTCGAGCACCGTCTGGGCGCTCACGACCACGACCTCGGTCGCGCCTGCCGCGGCCGCCTCGTCGAGCGCGCCCGTGACGGATGTCCCGGTGCCGCCGAGCACCGCCGTCACGAAGACGGTGTCCGGGTGCTGGTCCCGCAGCACCCGCAGCGCCCCGAGCACCTGATCGCGGGGATCGTCGCCACGGTCGGTTGGTGCGGTGACGATCACCCACCTGCACTGCTGAATCATGGTCACGGCGTGGCTCTTTCGATGGTCTCGGTGGCGGTGCCGCACAGCACCACCAGCGGTCGTCCCGTCCGTGGATGAGGCTGCACCAGGGCGTCGAGCCCGTACACCTCCGCGAGCAGATCGGCGGTCAGCACCGACTCCGTCGGGCCCTCGGCGGTCACCCGGCCGTCGCACAGCACCACCAGGTGATCGCAGTACATCGCGGCCAGGTTCAGGTCGTGCATCGCGGCCACCGTGGTCAGGCCCCTCGCCCGGATCAGTTCCAGGAGCTCGAGCGAGGCCGAGACGTCGAGGTGGTTGGTCGGCTCGTCCAGCAGCAGCACGCAGGGCCGCTGCGCGAATGCCCGGGCCAGCTGGGTCTTCTGCTTCTCACCGCCGGACAGGCTCTGCCACAACCGGTGTCGCAGATGGGTGATCCCCGCCGTCGCGAGGCAGTCGGTGACGAGCTCGCCCGTGCCGAGCGCGGCGGGGCGGGCCCAGCCGCCGCGGTGCGGGATGGCCCCGAGTTCGACGATCTGTTCCACCGTCAGGTCCAGTTCGGTGGCCGAATGCTGTTCCACCAGTGCGACGGTGCGCGCGAACTCGCGGCGTTGCATCGTGGTCGTCGCGCCGTCGCCGAGCAGCACCCGTCCGCTGTCGGGACGCTCGAGCCGGGCGATGGTCGACAGCAGCGAGGTCTTGCCCGACCCGTTGGGTCCGATCAACCCGGTGACCCGCCCGGCCGGGGCCGTGCACGACACCCGGTCGAGGATCCGTCTGCCCCCCGCCGACCAGGAGACGTCCTCGACCCGGATGTCGGGAGAGTGGTGGGTCATGCGCGAACTCCCCGTCGTCGGAGCAGCCACACGAACACCGGGACCCCGACGATGGCGGTGACGATGCTGATCGGCAGTTCGCGCCCCGGCATGACGGTGCGGGCGGCGATGTCGGCCCACACCAGCAGCAGCGCACCCATCAGGGCGACCACCGGGAGCAGTCGCGCGTGCAGCGGCCCGACGAGCATGCGGGCCGCGTGCGGCACCACGAGCCCGACGAACCCGATGATGCCCGCCTGCGCGACCAATGCCGCCGTGCACAGCGACGCCACCGCGTACAGCACCCAGCGGGTGCGCTCGACGTTGGTGCCGAGGCTCGCGGCGGCGCGCTCACCGAACGCGAACGAGTCCAGCACCCGGCTGTAGGCCAGCACGATCGTCATCGTCACCGCGACGACGATCAGGATGCCGACCAGACCCGACCAGCGCACCCCGGCCACCGAGCCGAGGGTCCAGCTCAGCACCCGGTGGGCGGCGTCGCGGTCGCCGAACAGCACCAGCGCCGACGTGAGCGCCGCGGCCAGCTGCCCAACCGCTATCCCGGCGAGGACGAGCCGGCCGGGCATCAGCGCCCCGGACCGGGACGTCGCGATGACGAACACCAGCAGCAGGCTCCCGAGCGCGCCGAGGAACGCCGCCGACGAGACGGCACCGAACCCGAGGGCGCCCACCGCACTCGCACCGGTGGTGAGCACCAGGACCGCGCCCAACGACGCGCCCCCCGACATGCCGAGCAGGTAGGGGTCGGCCAGCGGGTTACCGGTCAGCGACTGCAGCACGGCGCCGCACAGGGCGAGACCGGCGCCGATCGCGGCGGCCGCCAGCACCCGCGGCATCCGCAGGTCGACGACGATGTGCGTGGTGAGCAGGTCGGTGCCGGGTCCGATACCGAGCCGTCCGGCGATCGACTCGACGACCGTGCCGATCGACAGGTCGGCCGCGCCGATCGCGACCCCGGCCGCGCAGCTCACCGCGAGCAGCGCGATCAGGATCGCCGACCAGGCGGGGCCTGCCGTCGCGGCTGCCCGGATCGGTGCCCGGGTGGACGCGGTCACGCCCCGTCGCCGCCCAGCTGCCCGGCGACAAGGCTCGCGCCCTCGATCGTGCGCGGACCCGGCGTGGTCGTCGAGAACGGGACCACGACGAACGCGTCCTCGCGCACCGCCTTCAGGTCCTTGAGCGCCGGGTCGCCGCGCAGGTAGGCCTTCTTCTCCTCGGCCGTGTCCCACGAGGCGTCGGCGAGGACGATGACGTCCGGGTTCGCTGCCAGCACCGTCTCCCAGCTGCCGTCCGCCCATGACCCGTCCGTGCCGGCGAAGATGTTGGTGCCGCCGACCGCGTCGATGATCAGCTGCGGCCCGCCCGCGTTGGCCCCGACGTACGGCGTCGTGGTCTTGCTGTCGTACCAGAAGATGCTCTTGCCCTTCGCAGGCGCGGCGGACTCGATGCCCGCCAGCGTCTCGCGCATCTGCGCGACCACAGCCGCGGCCTCGTCCTCGCGACCGAACATGATCCCGTAGTCGGTGATCTCGGCGCCGATCGAATCCCAGGCGACCGCGGGTCGCGTCGACTTGTCCTTGCAGCCGAAGGGGGAGACGTAGGTGGCGACACCGAGCTCGTCGAACGACTCGTGCGAACCGACGCCCTTGTCGTCGAACGTGCTCGAGTACGCCGCCGTCACCAGGTCGGGCTTGGCCTCGAGGAGGGCCTCGCGGCTGGGGTAGTCCTTCTCGTCGAGAGCAGGGACCTGCGCGTAGGCGGAGGCCCACTGCGGTGCGATGGCGTCGTCGAGATAGGCCGTTCCCACCATCCGATCCTGCGCGCCGATCGACAGCGCGGTCTCGGTGGCGCCCTGGTTGAGGGTGACACCGCGTTCGGCAGGCCCGTCGAGGGTCACGGTGCGGCCGCAGTTCTCGAGGGAGATGGTCGCGGTTCCCGACTCCGCGGAACCGGTGGTGCAGGCGGTAAGGGCGATGGCGGCGGCGACGGAGGCCGCGGCAGTGGAGAGAACGCGCGGTGACACCCGCGCGTGAACTCGAAGATCAACAGGGGTGCGCAAAGCGACCCGCCTTCCATGACTCGTGGAAAACGTGCAGGTATGTGTCACGGCCGGTCTCCTGGCTCGGCAGGGATGGCCGCCGGCTACGCCTTCCCGGACGCATGCGCATCCAGTGGCTGGGGTCGAACCCCTGGCAGTCGACGTACCTGCTCACAGTGGCGAGTACCGCGCCGGCTTTGCACCGGACTTCCCGAACACCGCGACAACGGTTGAAGGATAGACCAATGCCCGTGGTCGGCGGTCGCCCCCGAATCGGCCGGGGGGTGACCCGATAGGGTGCCCGTGTGCGCCCCTCACTCTCCGACTACGCCCACCTGGCCGGCGGCAAGGTCCGCGACCTCTACACGATCGACGACGAGCACCTGCTGCTGGTCGCGAGCGACCGGATCTCCGCCTACGACCACGTGCTGAGCACCCCGATCCCCGACAAGGGTCGCGTGCTCACCGCGATGAGCGTGTTCTTCTTCGAGGAACTCGGCGGCAGCAACCACCTGGCCGGTGCGCCCGACGACGAGCGGATCCCGGCCGAGGTGCTCGGTCGCGCCCTCGTGGTGCGCAAGCTGAACATGGTGCCGGTCGAGTGTGTGGCCCGTGGCTACCTCACCGGGTCCGGGCTCGCCGACTACCAGCGCACCGGCGCCGTCTGCGGCGTCGAGCTGCCCGAGGGTCTCGTCGAGGCCAGCAAGCTGCCCGAGCCGATCTTCACCCCGGCCACCAAGGCGGTGCTCGGCGAGCACGACGAGAACGTCGACTTCGCGACCGTGGTCGACCAGATCGGTCAGGAGCTGGCGGTCAAGCTTCGCGAGGACACCCTCGACATCTACTTCCGGGCGGCCAGCTTCGCCGCGGACCGGGGCATCATCCTGGCCGACACCAAGTTCGAGTTCGGCCTCGACGCCGACGGCAACCTCGTCCTCGCCGACGAGGTGCTCACCCCCGACTCCTCCCGGTACTGGCCCGCCGACGGCTACGAGCCGGGCCGGGTGCAGCCGAGCTTCGACAAGCAGTTCGTCCGCAATTGGCTCACCGGCCCCGAGTCCGGCTGGGACCGGGCGAGCGACACGCCCCCGCCGCCGCTGCCCCAGGAGATCGTCGACGCGACCCGGGCCCGGTACATCGAGGCCTACGAGCGCATCTCCGGGCTGTCCTTCGACGACTGGGTCCAGACCCCGGTGTAGCCGTCACGGCGCGGCACGCACCGCCTAGGCTGGCGGCATGACTTCGTCCGTCACCCCGGTCAGCAGCCCCATCGCAGCCCCGGTCGCCAAGAAGGTCCCCCTCGAGCGCACCCACCACGGCGACACCTTCGTCGACAACTACGAGTGGCTGCGCGAGAAGGACGACCCCGAGGTGCGCGCGTACCTCGAGGCGGAGAACGCCTACACGGAGCAGCAGACCGAGCACCTCGCGCCGTTGCGGGAAAAGATCTTCCAGGAGATCAAGTCCCGCACCCAGGAGACCGATCTGTCGGTGCCGTCCCGGATGGGCCAGTGGTGGTACTACTCGCGCAGCTTCGAGGGCAAGCAGTACGGCGTGCAGTGCCGGTGCCCGATCTCGGGCCCGGACGACTGGACCCCGCCGGTGCTCTCCACCGACACCGAGATCGAGGGCGAGCAGGTGCTGCTCGACAGCAACCTGCTCGCCGAGGGGCATGACTTCTTCTCGCTCGGTGCGTTCTCGATCACCCTCGACGGCGATCTGCTGGCGTACTCCGTGGACACCGCGGGCGACGAGCGGTACACCCTGCGGTTCAAGGACCTGCGCACCGGAGAGTTGCTCGCCGACGAGATCCCCGGCACCGCGCCAGGCGCCACCTGGTCCGTGGACAACGTGCACGTCTTCTACATGACGGTGGACGAGGCCTGGCGGCCCGACACCGTCTGGCGGCACAAGCTGGGCACCGCGCAGTCCGAGGACGTCAAGGTCTTCCACGAGCCCGACGAGCGATTCTGGGTCGGCTTCGGGTCCACCCGCAGCGAGAAGTACCTGATGATCTGGATCGGCTCCAAGATCACCTCGGAGATCCGCTGCCTCGAGTCGGACGACCCCGAGGGCGAGTTCCGGGTGGTGCTGCCCCGCGTCGACGGCGTCGAGTACAGCGTCGAGCACGCGGTCGTCGCGGGCGAGGACCGGTTCCTGATCCTGCACAACGGCGACGTCGACGGGGTGAAGGCGGAGAACTTCACCCTGGTCGACGCCCCGGTGGCCGACCCGACCGACCAGCGCACCCTGCTCGCGCCGCGCGAGGACGTCCGGCTCGAGGATGCCGAGGCGTTCGCCGGTCACCTGGTGCTGAGCTACCGGCGCGAGGCGCTGACCCGGCTCGCGGTGTGGCCGTTGACCGCCGACGGCTACGGCGAGCTGCGTGAGCTCGAGTTCGCCGAGGAGCTGTACTCGGTCGGCGCCGGGTCCAACCCGGAGTGGACGGGCCCGCTGCTGCGGCTGGGCTTCACCTCGTTCATCACGCCCAGCCGGGTTTACGACTACGACGTGGCGACCGGCGAGCTGATGCTGCGCAAGTCGCAGCCGGTGCTCGGCGGCTACGACCCCGACGACTATGAGCAGCACCGGGATTGGGCCACCGCGGCGGACGGGACCAAGATCCCGATCTCGATCGTGCAGCGCAAGGGTGTGACGGCGCCCGCGTCGATGCTGCTCTACGGCTACGGGTCCTACGAGTCCAGCATGGACCCGGGCTTCTCGGTGGCCCGGCTCTCGCTGCTCGACCGCGGCGTGGTGTTCGTGGTCGCGCACGTGCGCGGGGGAGGTGAGATGGGCAGGCACTGGTACGACAACGGCAAGATGCTGACGAAGAAGAACACCTTCACCGACTTCGTCGACTGCGCACGCCATCTCATCGACGCCGGCCGCACCACGCCGGCGCAGTTGGTCGCGGACGGCGGCAGCGCAGGCGGACTGCTGATGGGCGCGGTCGCGAACCTGGCGCCGGAGTTGTTCGCGGGCATCCTGGCGAACGTGCCGTTCGTGGACCCGCTCACCTCGATCCTCGACCCCTCGCTGCCGCTGACGGTGATCGAATGGGACGAGTGGGGGAACCCGTTGGCGGACAAGGACGTCTACGAGTACATGAGGTCCTACAGCCCCTACGAGAACGTCGCGGCCAAGGACTACCCGGCGATCCTCGCGATCACCAGCATCAACGACACCCGGGTGCTGTACGTCGAGCCGGCCAAGTGGGTGGCCGCGCTGCGGGCGACGAAGACCGGCGACGCGCCGCTGCTGCTCAAGACGGAGATGAGCGCCGGTCACGGCGGCGTCAGCGGTCGGTACGAGAAGTGGAAAGAGGTCGCGTTCGAGTACGCATGGGTGCTCGACACGGCTGGTGCTGCGGGGTAGTTCGCCGGCGTAAGGATTACCGTCATCCCATGACCGACGCAGTGACCCGCCACCACCGTGACCCGGTGCCGCGAGAGGAACGGGACGACTGGGTTCCGGTCGACCGCCGGATACTCGGCCTCGATCGCCGGACCCTGTTGCCCGCCATGGGAATTCTCGTGCTGGCGTTCGTGTATGCCACCGTCGTCCCGGCGATCGACCGATCGATCGCCTACGACGACCCGATAGCGGCGGGCGAGGTGCTGGTGCTCGCGGACGGGGTGACCGTCGACCCGCCGGACGGGTGGAATCTCGTGTCCGGCCTGCGCACGACCGACACCACCACGAGTGGCATCAAGGGCACCGACGCGGTGTTCGGCAGCGGGACGATGGTGCTCTCGATGCACGCCACCGGCTTCAGCGGGTCGGTCGACGCGCTGCTCGACGAGGCCGCCGGACGCAGCGAGGGGATGAATCGCGCGGAGGGGCTGCGGCTCACAGGGGACCGGCAGGAGATCTACTCGACCGCGGGCACGCGCGGCGTGATCGAGAAGTTCACCGAGCCCAACCGGGAGGGGTTCCTCGCGGCCTTCGTGGACGACGGGACCGCCGTCACGATCTCCGCGGCGGGACTCCCGGGCGACGTCATCGCCGACAACGTCGACGTCGAGGCGACGCTCGGCAGCATCCGGTTCGAGCGCCAGGAGGCCGGCGAATGACCGCAGTGACAGGTGACGCCATCCCTGATGTGGACAGGCAGCGCCAGCTGACCGCGATCGCGCGGTCCGGATACGGCCGCCCGTACCGGATCTACCAGCCGCGCAACCTCGCGTTCTGGGTGTACTGGCTGATCATGGCGGCCGGTGTGGTCCGGCTGCTGCAGAACCTGGTCCCCGGAGCGCCCGTGCTGACCACCGCGCTGGTCGCCGGGGTGATCGTGTTCTCCCTCTACACCGTGCCGTTCTGGCTGATCATCAGCCATGTCGACCGGTTCAGGAGCGTGCCCGTCAAGGTGCGCGTGCTGGCCTTCCTGTGGGGCGGCATCGGCGCGACCTTCGGCATGGTGATCGCCGCCAACGACCCGATCCGCGCGATCTACACCAAGCTCTACGGCCAGGCCTTCGCACTGGACTGGAGCGCCGCGCTGACCGCGCCGTTCACCGAGGAGATCGCGAAGGGCGCCGGGTTCGTGCTGATCCTGCTGCTCGCACCGCGGGTGGTGCGCACCGCCTTCGACGGGGCCATCATCGGCGCCTTCATCGGCCTCGGCTTCCAGGTCTTCGAGGACCTGCTCTACGCGGTCTCCACCGCGGCCGGGGCGTTCGGCGCGGAGCAGGGGCCCGCCGTCGTGCAGACGATCGTCATGCGCGCCGCCACCGGCATTGCCTCACACACCGTCTTCAGCGCGATCTTCTGCATGGGCCTGGTGTGGCTGATCGGCAGGCCGGACGAGCCCCGCCGCATCGGCCGCGGCCTGGCGCTCATGGTGGCGGCCATGGTGCTGCACGGAGCCTGGGACTGTGCGGCCGCGCTGGCGCACGGCACGCTCCTCGGCGTGATCGGCGTCTGGATCCTGGTGCCGATCGTGATGTTCACCCTGCTGGTGATCGGCCTGCGCCGGGCCGCCGAGCCCGAGCGCGCCTGGGTTCGCGCGATCCTCACCCCCGAGGTCGACCGTGGGGTCGTCACCGAACCCGAACTGGCCGCGGCGAGCGGCACCGGCCGCGAACGCAAGGCCTTCGTCAAGGCCGCGGGTGATCGCGCCGCGCGCAGGCGCGCCCGACACGTGCTGACCGCGGCGGGCGAACTCGCCGAACAGATCGCGGAGGACGGCGGGCGCGAGACCCCGGCCACCGAGTTCGCCCGATCCGAGGTCGCCAGGCTCCGCTGATCCTCTCGGGTCGTGCCTACGGCGTGGGTGGGCGACCGGCCACGCCGCCGAGCAGGATGTCCGGCATCCGCTGGGCGAGCGACTCGGCCGCGTCGTCGGCCATCAGCAGCCGCATCACCATGCTGCCGCCCACGATGAACAGCATGGTGGCCTGCGCGTCCAGTGCCGCGGGATCGCGCTCGCCGGGACCCCGGTCGTCCGCGCCGTCCTCGCGCATGATGTCGGCCAGCATCCCGACGCCGGGCCCACCGAAGTCGGTCCACAGCGCCGTCAGCAGGTCCTCGCGGTCGCGGAAGGCGGCCAACAGGCCGGGCAGCGCGGCCTTCACCTCCGGCCGGCCGAAGAGTTCGAGGGTGTAGGCGCAGGACCGGCGGATCCACTCCGCCGGATCGACGGCGTCGGCGACGGGCGGGGCGTCGTCCACCCAGCCGAAGATCGCCTCGAACACCAGGTGCGTCTTGGACGGCCAGCGGCGGTAGAGGGCGGGCTTGCCGACGCCGGCGCGCTCGGCGATCGCCACCATCGTGGTCTGGTCCCAGCCCGCCTCGGTCAGCAGCTCCCTGGCGGCCGCCAGCGCGGCATCGTCGATCGCCGGGTTCCGCGGCCGCCCGCGCCTGCGCTCGCCGTCCATTCCCGCTGTCTCTTTGTCAGAAGTCATTGTCATTAGCGTAACGCGATGTTACGTTCCAAAAATCGTAACTCGACGTTACGTAATGGTCTGGATCACACCGGAGGAAGCTGACATGGCGGAACTGTTGGAGGGCAAGACGGTCGTGGTCTCGGGGGTCGGCAACGGCCTCGGGCGGGAGATCGCGCTGGCCGCGTACCGCGACGGCGCGAACGTCGTGCTCGGCGCGCGGACCGAGGCGAACCTCAAGGCTGTCGCCGAGGAGGTCGACCCCACCGGGGAGCGGGTGGCCTACGCGGTCACCGACATCCTCGAGAAGGAGGCATGCGGGGAGCTGATCCGCACGGCCGCCGACCGTTTCGGGGGAGTGGACGCCCTGGTGAACGTGGCCGCGAAAGAGGACGTCTTCGGTGGGCTGGAGGGCGCCGACCTGGACGCGTGGAAGTCGATGCTCGACGCCAACGTGATCGGCACGCTCACCCTGACCCAGGCGGCGCTGCCGGAGCTGAAGAAGCGGGGCGGGTCGGTGGTGCTGATCGGTTCGCAGGCGATGTTCCATCCGCAGCTCCCGCAGTCCGCGTACGCCACGTCGAAGGGTGCGCTCCACGCGGCGATGTGGTCGCTGGCAAAGGAGCTCGGCCCGTACAAGATCCGGGTGAACACCGTCGTGCCCACCTGGATGTGGGGCCCGCCGATCGAGCTGTACGTCGCGCTGTCCGCCAAGCAGCGCGATGTCTCCGAGGAGACCGTGATCGGCGAGATCACCGCGAACATGCCACTCGGCGAGATGCCAGCCGACGGCGACGTGGCCAACTCGGTGGTGTTCTTCGCCTCCGATCGGGCCCGGATGCTCACCGGCCAGACCCTGTTCGTCAACGCAGGCGAGTACTTCCGCTGACGGGCGAAACCCGTTGATGCACATCAATCTCTGAGAGGTAGCAAGGCATGAAGCACAAGGTCATCGTCTGGGGCACCGGCGTCGTCGGCAAGCTGGTCATCCGCGAGCTGATCGACCACCCGGCCTTCGAACTCGTCGGCGTCATCGTGCACGACCCCGCCAAGGACGGCGTCGATGTCGGCACCCTGATCGGGGCGGACCCGGTGGGTCTCGCCGCCACCACGGACTGGGAGGCGGTCCTTCGGCTGGACGCCGACGCCGTCGCCTACTACGGCCCGACCGCCGAGTACGCGGTGCAGAACATCGACAACATGACCGCCGCGCTGCGGTCGGGCAAGCACGTGGTGTCGACCTCGATGACACCGCTGGTCTACCCCGAGCCGTGCCCGCCGGAGATGAAGGTCGCGCTCGAGCAGGCCTGCCAGGAGAGCGGAAAGTCCTGCTTCACCACCGGCATCGACCCCGGCTTCGCCAACGATCTGTTCCCGATGACCCTGATGGGCGTCTGCGGGCGGGTCGACAGCGTGCGGGTGCAGGAACTGTTGGACTACGCCACCTACGAGGGTGACTACGGTCCGACCATGGGGATCGGTGCGCCGATCGAGCAGGCGGCGGTGCTCGAGATCCCGGAGGTGCTGATCTTCGCGTGGGGCCACACCATCCCGATGATCGCCGATGCGGTGGGGGTGAAACTGGACCGGATCGACACCGTCTACGAGAAGTGGGCGGCCACCGAGCCGATCGAGTACAAGTTCGGCGTCATCGAGCCCGGCCACTGCGCCGCTGTGCGTTTCGAGATCCGTGGTTGGGTGGGCGACGAGGCGAAGATCGTCATCGAGCACGTCAACCGGATCACCAACGATGCCGCCACGCACTGGCCGCGGGCCACCTCGGTGGACAACGACGTGTACCGCGTGATCATCAAGGGCAGCCCGAACATCACCCAGGAGACCGTGTTCCGCGGCGAACTGGACGACAACCCGATCACCGGCGGCTGCCTGGCGACCGGGATGCGTGCCATCAACGCGATCCCGTTCCTCGGCGACGCCAAGCCCGGCCTGCTCTCCGCGCTCGACCTGCCGTTGATCGCCGGCCGGGGCACCATCCGGTCATGAACCTCCTGCTGACCGGCGCGTTCGGCAATATCGGCTCGCACGTGCTCGCCGAGTTGCTTAGCCGCGGTCACCGGGTGAGATGTCTGGCCCTCGACACCCCCGAGGACCGGCGCCGGGCGCGCGGGTTCGCGGGGGTGGACGCGGTGTGGGGTGACATCCGGGACGCCGAGGTGGTCGCGGCGGCCGTCGCCGGCGTCGAGGCGGTGCTGCATCTGGCGGCGATGATCCCGCCCGCGAGCGACGCCGATCCGGAACTGGCCAGGCAGATCAACGTGGACGGCACCCGCAATGTCGTCGACGCCTGCCTGGCTCAGCCGCGGCCACCGAAGCTGTTGTTCGCCTCGACCTTCGACGTGCACGGCCACACGCTGGACCGGGACCCGCCGCGGCGGGTGGACGACCCCCGGGTCGCCACCGATGCGTACACGGCGCACAAGATCGAGGGCGAGGACATGGTGCGGGAGTCCGGGCTCGACTGGTTCATCCCGCGCTTCGCGGACGTCCCGATCCTGGGTCTGCGCAAGCCGGACCCGATCATGTTCGAGATCGGCCTGGAGAACCGGATCGAGGTGCTGCACCCCGACGACGCCGCGGTCGCGGTCGCGAACGCCCTCGAGACCCCGGCGGTGTGGGGCCGGGTGTTGTTCCTCGGCGGCGGCGCGGGCTGTCAGATCACCTACCGGCAGTTCCTGACCGAGATGCTGGGCGCGATGGGCCTGGACATGCTGCCGGACGATGCGTTCAGCGGCAAGGTCTACGCCACCGACTGGGTGGACACGGCGGCCGGTCAGCGACTGCTGGGCTACCAGCGTCGCGTCTTCGACGACATCGTCTCGGACATCGCCGCGACCCTGGGGTGGCGGCGGCACCTGATGCCGCTCGCCAGGCCGTTCGCGCGGCGGGCCATGCTGCGGATGAGTCCCTATGCGGGCCCGACGCGGGTGCCCGCCGCGCGGCGGTGAGGGTCAGCGCCAGACGTAGCGCACCTGCGGCCGCCCCGCGCGCCCGTACTCCGTGTGCCGGTCCACCAGTCCGTCCTCGGCCATCCGCTCGAGGTACCGCCAGGCGGTGACCCTGGAGACGCCGGCGGCGTCCGCCGCCTGCGAGGCGTTCAGGCCGGCTTCCGAGGCGCGCACGGCGGAGGAGATCTCCTGCAGTGTCTGCGGTGCAACGCCTTTCGGGGCAGAGGTGCGCTCGTCGGTGCTCCGGAGGACGGCCATCGCGCGGTCCACGTCCCGCTGGCTGACCGCCTTCTCGCCGGTCGGCAGCGCCAGGCGGAACTCGAGGTACCGCTCGAGCTTGTCCCGGAAGGCGGCGAACGTGAACGGCTTGAGCAGGTACAGCACGACGCCCTGCGCCACGGCCGCGCGGACCATCGACAGGTCGCGGGCCGAGGTGATCGCGATGATGTCGGGGGTCGGCCGCACCCCACCGAGCGCGGCGGCGACGTCGAGGCCGCTGCCGTCCGGCAGCCCGAGGTCGAGCAGGATCAGGTCGATCGGCTGGTCGGTGGCGTTCGCCGCGGCGACCGCCCGGATCGCGGCGCTGCCGGTGTGCACCACCGAGTGCACGGTGAACCCGGGCACCCGGCCGACGTAGGTGCGGTGCGCCTCCGCGATGAGCGGTTCGTCCTCGACGACGAGCACGCGGATCATTCGGTGCCTCCGAGGGGGATGCGGACGAGGACGACCGAACCGTAGGTCATCTCGGCGGTGATGGTGCCGCCGTGTCGGGTGATTACCTGCATCACCAGCGCCAGACCGAGGCCGCGTTGATCGGACTTGGTCGAGTACCCCCGCGCGGTGGCCCGCTCCAGTGCCTCGGCCGACATCCCCGGTCCGCTGTCCGCGACCCGGACACTGAGCTCGGCGCCGTCGGAGCGCATCGTGACCTCCACCCACGGCCGCTCGTCCCCGGCGCCCGTGCTCGCCGCGTCGATGGCGTTGTCGACGAGATTGCCTACGAGCGTGACCAATTCGCGGGCGGTCAGCGGACCGGTGGTCGGCAGCGCGGTGTCGTCGGTGACCGTGAGGTCCACCCCCCGCTCGGCGGCCTGGTTCACCTTTCCGAGCAGCAGGGCAGCCAGGGCGGGCTCCGCGATGGCTGTGGTCAACCGGTCGATGAGGTGCTGGGACAGCGCGAGCTCCGCGGTCGCGAACGCGACGGCCTCCTCGGTGCGACCGAGTTCGACCATGGTGACGACCGTGTGCAGCCGGTTCGCCGACTCGTGCGCCTGGGAGCGGAGCGACTCGGTGAACACCCGTACGGAATCCAGTTCCCCTGTGATGCTCTGCAGTTCGGTGTGGTCGCGCAGGGTGGTCACGGTGCCGATCACCCGCCCCTCGAAGGAGACCGGATCCTGGTTCACCACGAGCACGCGGTCGCCCGTCAGGTGGACCTCGTCCTTCACCTGGCCCGGGCCGAGGGTCCGGAGCGACTCCGGCAGCTGCGCGCGGGTGATCGGGCCGTCCGGCAGGGCCAGCAGGCGTCGCGCCTCGTCGTTGACCACCTCGGCGACGTCGGAGCCCGCGTCGAAGACGAGCAGCCCCTCGCCGATCGAGTGCAGCACCGCGTCGTGGTGCTCGTAGAGGGTGCGCAGCTCGGCCGGTGCGAGGCCGAGCGTCTGCCTGCGCAGACGCCTGCTGAGCAGGACCGAGCCAAGGGCCGCGAGGACGAGGGCGACGGCCGTCACCGCGAGCAGCAGTGGTAGCCCGCGCAGGAACTGGTCGATGATCCGCTCCCTGGTGACGCCCGCCGCGACCAGGCCGACGATGCGGCCGTCGGAGTACACCGGTGTCACCGCGCGAATCGACGGGCCGAGCGATCCCGCGTAGGTCTCGGTGAAGGTCTCGCCCGCAAGCGCGCGGTCGATGTGGCCGCTGAACGGCTGCCCGATCAGCGCGGGATTGGTGTGCGTGTACCGGGTTCGGTCCGGCGCCATCACGACGATGAAGTCGATGCCGGTGGCCAGCCGGATCCGCTCGGTCTGGGGTTGCAGCGCCGCGGTCGGGTCGGGGGAGAGCAGGCCCGCCGCCGTCGAATCGGCCCAGGCGACCGACTCGGCGACCGCCGCCACCTCACGTTCGGTGGCCGCGTCGGCGTCGCGCCGCTCGTCGAGAACCGTCACCACGGTGCCGGTCAGCACCACCACGGCCAGCACCAGCAGCTGTAGCACCAATACCTGGCCTGCGAGACTCGCGCGCCGTCGGGACCTGATCACCCGTCCGTCCTCTCATGAACGAAATGCACGCAACCGTGACTGCAGTCGCGGCGCGCTCCACCATTCTTCATGAGGCGAAGTGATGCAGCTCACTTCCTTGAGAGGCAGTCAAGAGGACCAGTCATGACCATCGATTCGAAGCAGGACGATACGCCACCCCCGCCGGCCGCGGGCAAGCGTGACCGGACCCATTGGCTGTACCTGGGAGTGATCGTCGCCGTCGTCGCCGGTGTGCTCGTCGGCTGGCTCGCGCCGGAGCTGGGCAAGTCTCTCGGGGTGCTCGGCACCCTGTTCATCAGCCTGATCAAGATGATGATCAGCCCGGTCATCTTCTGCACGATCGTGCTCGGCATCGGCTCGGTGAAGGCGGCGGCCAGCGTCGGCAAGGTCGGTGGGCTGGCACTGGCCTACTTCCTGGGGATGTCCACGGTCGCGCTCGGGATCGGCCTGCTCGTCGGCAACCTGCTCGACCCGGGAAGCGGACTGGATCTGAGCGCCGCGACCTCCTCGGCCGGCGCCGACCTGGCGGAGAAGGCGCACGGCGCCGGCGGCACCATGGACTTCATCGCGGGGATCATCCCGACCTCGCTGCTGTCCTCCCTCACGGTCGGCAGCGTGTTGCAGACGCTGTTCGTGGCGCTGCTGGTCGGATTCGGGCTGCAGGCCATGGGCAAGCAGGGCGAGCCGATCCTGCGTGGGGTCGGCCACGTGCAGAAGCTGGTCTTCCGGATCCTGGCGATGATCCTGTGGCTCGCGCCCATCGGTGCCTTCGGTGCCATGGCGAACGTGGTCGGCCAGACCGGTCTCGGTGCCGTCGTGCAGCTGGGGACCCTGATGGTCGGCTTCTACATCACCTGCGCGATCTTCGTCTTCGGTGTGCTCGGCCTGATGCTGCGGGCGGTGTCGGGGTTCTCGATCTTCAAGCTGGTCCGCTACCTGGCCCGTGAGTACCTGCTGATCTTCGCGACCTCCTCCTCGGAGTCGGCGCTGCCGCGGCTGATCGCCAAGATGGAGCACGTCGGGGTGCAGCGCACCACCGTCGGCATCGTGGTGCCGACCGGGTACTCCTTCAACCTCGACGGCACCGCCATCTACCTGACGATGGCGTCTATCTTCATCGCCGACGCGATGGGGCAGCCGCTCGCGCTCCCCGAACAGCTGTCCCTGCTGGTGTTCATGATCATCGCCTCGAAGGGCGCGGCGGGCGTCAGCGGCGCCGGCCTTGCGACCCTCGCCGGTGGGCTGCAGAGCCATCGGCCGGAACTGCTCGACGGCGTCGGTCTGATCGTCGGCATCGATCGGTTCATGTCCGAGGCCCGCGCGGTCACCAACTTCTCCGGCAACGCGGTGGCGACCCTGCTGATCGGTACCTGGACGCGCACCGTCGACGCGTCGAGGGTGCGGACGGTGCTGGACGGGAAGCTGCCCTTCGACGAGACGACCATGGTGGACGACCACCTGCCCGAGGACGGACCGATCGCCGTCCCACACGATGGCAGCGAGAAGGTCAGCGCCGCACGAGTTCCCGTACCGTTGGCCTCATGACGAACCCCCTGAACATCGAGATCAACACCCTCGGCGGGTCCCCGACCTCGCTCGGTGCCTACGACGGAAACGCGATCCTGCTGGTCAATGTCGCGTCCAAGTGCGGGCTCACGCCGCAGTACACGGCGCTCGAGCAGCTGGCCAAGGACTACGCGGACCGCGGCCTCACCGTGGTCGGCGTGCCCTGCAACCAGTTCATGGGGCAGGAGCCCGGCACCGCCGAGGAGATCGAGACCTTCTGCTCGACGACCTACGGCGTCTCGTTCCCGCTGCTGGAGAAGATCGAGGTCAACGGCGAGGGCAGGCACCCGCTGTACGCCGAGGTCACCAAGGCCGCCGACGCCGAGGGTGCGGCGGGCGACGTGCAGTGGAACTTCGAGAAGTTCCTGCTCGCGCCGGACGGCACCGTGGCGAACCGATTCCGCCCGACGACCGTGCCGGATGCACCCGAGGTCGTCGCGGCCATCGAGGCCGTGCTGCCGAAGTAGCAACGCAATCGAACAGAGGCGGCCACGCACCTGGTGCGTGGCCGCCTTCTCGCGTTCATCCGAACAGTTCGGCGAGCTCGGCGATGCGCGCCGCCTCGTTGCCCGGGTCGAGGCGCTCCCCGCGGGTGAGCACGCACATTCCGTGCAGCGCGCTCCAGAAGACCTCCGCCCTGGTCCCGGACTCGCCGGTCGCCCTGCCTCCGAGCGCCGACGACAGCATCTCGAATCCCGCACGCAGTTCCGGTGGGGTCGATTCGTGGGCGAACCGAACCCCCAGCCGCATCGAGAACATGGCCTCATACGTCGCGGGATTGTCCGACGCGAATTCCAGGTAGGCGCGGATGAAGGCCGTCAGCCGTCCCGCATCGTCGATGCCATCGAGCGCCCGGCCCATGGTCAGGGTGAAGTCCCGGAATCCCGTCAGCGCGACCGCGCTGACGATGCCGTCCCTGCCCTCCGGGAAGTGCCCGTAGAGCACCGGAGGGCTGTACTCGATCTCATCGGCCAGGCGCCGCGTGGTCACGGCGGGCCATCCCTCGTTCTCGGCGATCCTCCGAGCGCACTCGACGATCTTGCGCTCGCGATCCTGCCGCTCCCTTTCCTTGCGTTCCCGAACTCCCATGCCAAAACTCTATCACCGATAGACTTTCATCCATTAATAAGTTAACGTTGGTAGAAGTACTACAAACGAAAGGCATGGCAATGCTGACCTGGATCGGACTCGTCATCAGCTGGATCGGTGCGCTCGGGATCATCGCGATCGGTGTGGCCTACCTGGGGAAGAATGCGAAGAACGCGGCCGGCTTCGGTCTGCCCACCAGCCCGGCGCCGGAAGCGCGCGGCTGGTGGCAGGTCAAGGGCGTCCGCGACATCGCCTCGGGCCTGCTGGTGATCGTCTTCAGCTTCGCCGCGCGCGACCAGCTCGCGCTCCTGATGCTGCTGCTCGCCGTCGTTCCCCTCGGCGACATGTGGGTGGTGCTGTCCAACGGCGGTGACCGCAAGGCCGCGTACGGAATCCACGGGGCCACCGCGGTCGCGATGCTCGCCGCTGCCGCGTTGCTGGCCGCATGACCGGGCAGGAGCGGGCGGTCTCGGCCCGGGCGGACCAGGCGGAGGTCGTGGGGAACGACAGGGCCTCGATGCATCTGCTGTACGACGCCTCCGACACGGCGGGCGCGCTGAGCTCGCTCGAGGTCCGGCTCGGGGTCGGGGCCGACGGAGCCGCCCCGCATTTCCACACCAGATCGTCGGAGTTGTTCTACGTCCTCGACGGCGAACTGCGCGTCATGGCGGGCGACGAGATCATGACCGTGGCGGCGGGCGGATCCCTCGTGGTGCCCAAGCTGATGCCGCACGCGTTCGGAGCGACGCCGGACTCCGGGGCCCGGGTCCTGATCGTGCTGACCCCCGGGGTGCAGCGGTTCGAGTACTTCCGGCTGCTCGCGAGGATCCAAGCGGGGGAGGCGTCGGTGGAGGAGCTCGCGCCCGCCCAGGAGGAGTACGACAACCACTTCGTCGACGCGCCGCAGTGGTGGCGGGACCGGAACGGGTCGGGCACCCGCCCGTAGTCGGTCCGGGCGGGCACGGGTTCTCGCCGAATGCTCACGTCGGCGTCAGCGGCCGTACATCTTGGGGTGCGACCCTGGGCGCATGGCCGGACAGCTGATCGTGTCGCTCTCGGGGATCCGGGCGGAGACCAGGGACCTCGCCGCCGACTTCGCGCGGGAGATGGACGGGCGCGGGGTGCCGCTCTCGTTGCTCGTCGCCCCGCGCCTGAAGGACAAGTACCGGCTGGTCCGCGACGAGGGAACCCAGGACTGGCTGCGGCGGCGGCAGTCGGGTGGCGACGCCATCGTGCTGCACGGATACGACCAGGCCGCCACCAAGAAGCGCCGCGCCGAGTTCGCGGCCCTGCCCGAGCACGAGGCCGCGCTGCGGTTGCTGGCCGCGGATCGGGTGATGGAGGAGACCGGGCTGCGCACGCGCGTGTTCGCCGCGCCCCGCTGGCTGGCCTCGCCCGGAGCGGTGTCCGCGTTGCCCCGCGCCGGGTTCCGGTTGCTCGCCGGGGCCGCCGGAATCCACGACCTCGAGCGCGGCACCGTGGTGCGGGCCCGCGTGCTCGGCGTCGGCGAGGGATTCCGGGCCGAGCCCTGGTGGTGCCGGGCGCTGGTGCTGGGTGCGGGGCGGACCGCCCGCCGCGGCGGGGTGGTGCGTCTCGCGATCTCCGCGAAGCAGCTCGGTCGGCCCGGCCCGCGGCAGGCACTGCTCGATGCCGTCGACCTGTCGCTGCACCACGGTGCGCAGCCGACCGGATACCGCTGGCAGGCCAAGGGGTCCGGGTCGCGGGTGGCCTGAGTTCCACGGCGCCCTGCGCACGAAAAGGGGCGCGACCCGATGGGTCGCGCCCCCTTTCACGTCGATCAGAGTCGGGTGACCGTCAGCCCGCCGTCGTGATAGTCGGCGCGCAGACGCTTCTTGTCGAACTTGCCGACGCTGGTCTTCGGGACCGCGTCGATCAGCGTCCAGTTCTCCGGCACCTGCCACTTGGCGACCTTGTCCGCCAGGTACTGCTGCAGTTCGGCGACGGTTGTCGTGGCGCCCTCGCGCAGCACCACCGCGACCAGGGGGCGTTCGTCCCACTTCTCGTCGGGCACGCCGATGACGGCGGCCTCGGCGACGGACGGGTGTCCCATCACGGCGTTCTCCAGGTCGACCGAGGAGATCCACTCGCCGCCCGACTTGATGATGTCCTTCGAGCGGTCCGAGAGGCTGAGGTAGCCGTCGGGCGTGATCGATCCGACGTCGCCGGTCCTGAGCCAGCCGTCGTCGAACTTGTCCGCCGCGTCGACCCCGTAGTAGGACGCGGTGATCCACGGCCCGCGGACCTCGAGCTCGCCGACGGAGGTGCCGTCGTTGGGGAGGACTGTGCCGTCATCGCCGACGAGTCGGGCCTGCACGGAGGCGGGGAACCGGCCCTGGGTGTAGCGGTACTTCCACATCTCGCCGCCGGTCGTGCCTGCGGGCGGGCGGGCCACCGAACCCAGCGGGGAGGTCTCGGTCATGCCCCAGGCGTGCAACACCGAGACGCTGTGCTCGTCCTCGAAGGTGTGCATGAGCGCGGGCGGCACCGCGGATCCGCCGATCAGGACCTCCCGCATCGAGGAGATGTCCTGCGGATGGTGCTCGAGGTGCAGGTGCAGGCCCTGCCAGATGGTGGGCACCGCGGCGGCGAGGGTGGGCTTCTCGGCGGCGATCAGCTCGGCGAGCGGGGCGGGCTGCAGGAAGCGGTCCGGCATGATCAGCGAGGCGCCGATCATGAACGCGGCGTAGGGCAGGCCCCAGGACATGGCGTGGAACTGCGGCACGACCGCAAGGGCGCGGTCGCCCTGGGCGAGGTTCGGGCCGTCGGACATGCACACCTGCATCGAATGCAGGTAGATCGAACGGTGGGAGTAGACAACACCTTTCGGGTCACCGGTGGTGCCGGAGGTGTAACACATCGCCGCGGCGCTTCGCTCGTCGACCTCGGGCCAGTCGAACTCGCCGGGCTGGCCGTCGAGCAGGCCCTCGTAGGTGTGGACCTGCACCCCCTCGGGGGCCTCGAGCCCGGCGGTGGAGGAGCCGGTGACGATCACGTGCTTGACGGTGGTCAGCTGCGGCAGCTGCGGCGCCAGCAGCGGGATGAGGGACGGGTCGACGATGATCACGTGGTCTTCGGCGTGGTTGGCCACGTGCACCAGCTGCTCGGGGAACAGCCGGATGTTCAGCGTGTGCAGGACCGCGCCCATCGACGGCACCGCCAGGTACGCCTCGAGGTGCTCGGAGTTGTTCCACATGAACGTCGCCACCCGCTGGTCGCCGGTGACACCGAGGCCGCGCAGGGCGTGCGCCAGCGCGGCGCACCGCCTGCCCACCTCGGCGTAGGAGGTGCGGCGGGGGCCCGACTCGGTCCACGTCACCACCTCCGCCGCGCCGTGCACCGTGCTCCCGTGCCGAAGCAGTTGGGCGATCGACAGCGGGGCGTCTTGCATCGTGCTCAGCATGGGTGACTCCTGTGTGACGGCGACTGATGACTGTGACCGTAGTCACCCTGCCGCGCCGGCGCTCGTCCGCCCCATGGTCGCCGCAGCGGGTCAGCTCACCTCGGTGCCGGACTCCGCCGGGAGCACCAGGAACTCGGTTCCCGCGGGCCCCATCTCGCGCAGCCGGCCGTAGTAGATACCGGTCGCGGGGTCGTTGATGATGCCCTGGTGGATCGGCACCGCGACCCGTGGCGCGACGGCTCGCAGGTAGTCGACGGTCTCGGAGATCTTCATCCACGGCGCGACGGCGGGGATCGCCAGGACGTCGATCGGCTGCTCTGGCACGAACAGGGAATCGCCAGGGTGCAGCAGCCGCGCGGGCCCGGCCGGATCGCCGAGGAGGTAGCCGGTGTTGTCGATCACCGGGATCTCCGGGTGGATCACCGCGTGCCGTCCGCCGACCCCGGTGACCTGGACGTCGCGGATGGCGAAGGAGTCGCCCGCGTGCACCGCCGTCCAGCGGCCGCCGAGCTGCGCCGCCGTCTGCGGGTCCGCGTACAACGCCGCGCCGGGGTTCGCCTCGACCAGGGCCGGCAGCCGCGCCGGGTCGGCGTGGTCGGGATGCTGGTGGGTGATGAGGATGGCATCCAGGCCGGTGATGCCCTCGAAGCCGTGCGAGAAGTTGCCGGGATCGAACAGGACGGTTGCGTCGTCGATCTCGGCGAGCACGCAGGAGTGGCCGAAGTGGGTCAGTCGCATGGGTTCGAGTATGCGCCGGTAAACTGCCTGTTGCCCGGCGGATCATTCCCGGGCGCACCGGAGCACCTAGCGAGGAGCAGCACGTGGCCCGTGTCGTTGTCGATGTCATGCCCAAGGCCGAGATTCTCGATCCCCAAGGGCAGGCAGTTGTCGGCGCCCTGCCCCGACTCGGGTTCACCGGAGTGTCGGATGTTCGCCAGGGCAAGCGTTTCGAGCTCGAGGTCGACGACAGCGTCGACGATGCCGAGCTGGAGAAGATCGCCGAGTCGCTGCTGTGCAACACGGTGATCGAGGACTGGAAGGTCACCCGAGTCCAGTGAGCGCCCGTATCGGAGTCATCACCTTCCCCGGCACCCTCGACGATGTCGACGCCGCCCGCGCGGTGAACCTGGCAGGCGGCGAGGCGGTCAGCCTCTGGCACGGCGATGCCGATCTCAAGGGCGTCGACGGGGTCATCGTGCCCGGCGGCTTCTCCTACGGCGACTACCTGCGCTGCGGCGCCATCGCCCGGTTTGCGCCGGTGATGGAAGAGGTCATCAAGGCCGCGGCGGGCGGCATGCCGGTGCTCGGCATCTGCAACGGCTTCCAGGTGCTGTGCGAGGCGGGACTGCTCCCCGGTGCCCTGACCCGCAACGAGGGCCTGCACTTCATCTGCCGGGACCAGTGGCTGAAGGTGGAGTCCACCTCGACGGCGTGGTCCTCGAGGTACGAGTCGGGCGCCGAGATCCTCATCCCGCTCAAGTCGGGCGAGGGCCGGTACCAGGCCTCGGAGAAGGTGCTCGACGAGCTCGAGGGCGAGGGCCGCGTGGTGTTCCGCTACTCCGGCGACAACCCGAACGGCTCGCAGCGCGCGATCGCGGGCATCGCCTCGGCCAACGGCCGGGTCGTCGGCCTGATGCCGCACCCCGAGCACGCGACCGAGTCGCTGACCGGACCGAGCGACGACGGCCTCGGCATGTTCTACTCGGCGCTGGACGCGGTCCTCACCGCCTGAGCAGAGTTCGAGTTGAATTCCGCATCAGGGCGGACCGGTCATCCGGTCCGCCCTTTTGCTACCGTCCGGCCATGATCTCGACGATCGTGTGGGGGACAGGGAACTTCGGGCGCGCGGCGATTCGCGCGGTCGACGCGCACCCGGGTCTGGAGCTGGCGGCCGTGCTCGTGCACGACCCCGGCAAGGTCGGGCGCGACGCGGGCGAGCTCGGCGGCCTCGACAGGGAGCTCGGGGTCGTGGCGAGCCGCGACGCCGCGGCGGTGCTGGCGGCGGGCCCGCGCGCGGTGGTGTACGCGGCCTCCGGCGACATCCGCTCGGCCGATGTGGTCGCCGACATCTGCGCGGCGCTCCTGGCAGGCGCCATCGTGGTGACCCCGTCGATCTACCCGCTGTACGACCATCGCGACGATCGGCAGGACCTGCGCGAGGAGATCCGTGCCGCGCTCGCCGATGGGACCGGCTCGCTGTTCGTGACCTGCGTCGACCCCGACTGGACGGACGAGATGCTGCCGCTGCTGCTCAGCGGGCTCGGTGCGGACGTCGATCGGATCCACTGCCAGGAGATCGTGGACTATTCCGGATACGACCAGCCCGATTCGGTGCGCTACCTGGTCGGCATGGGCGAGCCGCTGGACTATCTGGCGCCGATGATCGCGCCGAGGATGCCGACGACGGTGTGGGGCGGTCAGGTGCGGCTCATGGCCAGGGCGCTCGGTGTCGAACTCGACGAGATCCGCGAGAGCCTCGAACGGCGGCCGCTCGAGGCCTCGATCGAGACCGACACGATGGGCAAATTCGACGCCGGTGGGCAGGGTGCGCTGCGCTTGCAGGTGCAGGGCATCGTGGGCGGCGAGCCGCGCATCGTGATCGAGCACGTCAACCGCATCGACCCGACCTGCGCCCCGGACTGGCCGAGCCCGCCGGAGGGTCAGTCCTGCGCGCAGCGGGTGCTCGTCGAGGGTGGCCCGCGGATCGCGATGATCGTGGTTGGCGCCGCCCCCGACGCTGGCGAGGACGCGACGTCGGTCTCGCGGCTGGTCGGCGCCATCGACTGGCTCGCAGGCCAGGCGCCGGGGTTCTACGACGCGCTCGACGTCCCGCTGCGCCCGACGCGCGCACCGGAGTTGGCGGACGCCTCCGTCTGAGTCGGCCGAACGCCCACGAGAACGTGTTCCAGTTCGGTAGCGTCCCGGCCATGATCTCAACGGTGGTGTGGGGTACCGGAAATGTCGGACGGGCGGCCATCAGGGCGGTCGATGCGCACCCGGCGCTGAAGCTGACGAATGTGATCGTGAACAACCCCGACAAGGTCGGCCGCGACGCGGGCCACTTGGCCGGCCTCGACGCCGAGTTGGGGGTCGCCGCGACCGACGACATCGAGGCGGTGCTGGCCGCCAGCCCGGGGGCTGTGGTGTACGCGGCCTCCGGCGACATCCGGCCGGACGACGCCCTCGCGGACATCTGCCGGGCGATCCGCGCCGGGGCCGTCGTCGTCAGCCCCGCGCTGTACCCGCTCTACGACCCGACCAATGCCCCCGCGGAACTGCGGGACCCGGTGCTGGCCGCCATCGCGGAGGGTGGCGGCTCGATGTTCGCCTCGGGTGTCGACCCCGGCTGGGGCAACGATGTACTGCCGTTGCTGCTCAGCGGGCTCGGCAGCACCGTCGACGTGATCCGCTGTCAGGAGATCTTCGACTACTCCACCTACGACCAGCCCGACTCGGTGCGCTACCTGGTCGGCATGGGCCAGCCGATGGACTACCTGCCGCCGATGATCGCGCCGACGATCCCGACCATGGTGTGGGGCGGGCAGATCCGGATGATGGCGCGGGCCCTCGGCGTCGAACTCGAGGAGATCCGCGAGACACTCGACCGGCGCGCGCTCGACGAGACCGTCAGCACCAAGACGATGGGCGAGTTCGAGGCGGGCACCCAGGGCGCGGTGCGGTTCGAGGTGCAGGGCATCGTCGACGGCGAGCCCCGCATCGTCGTCGAACACGTCACCCGCATCCACCCGACCTGCGCCACCGACTGGCCGATGCCGCCGGACGGCGACGGCGCCCACCGGGTGATCATCGAGGGCCGCCCGCGCATCGAGGTATCGGTCGAGTGCACCGACGAGGACGGCAGCCGGTCCGCGGGCGGAAACGCCACCGCGGTCGGGCGACTGGTGAGCGCCATCGACTGGCTGGTGGCCGCGGAACCAGGAATCTACGACGCGCTCGACGTCCCGCTGCGCCCAGCAGTCGGCAAACTCGGAAAACGGTAGTCACGAAAGGACGAGCCATGCTCATCGACATTCCCGAAGACAAGGACCCGATCGGGTACGTGTGGGGCGAGATGGTCCCCGGCATCGGGATCGCGGCCTCGAAGTTCTCGCTGTCCGTGTACGAACACTCGACCATCGATCTGCGGGCGTTCGAGGCCGCACGGCTGCGGATCGCGCAGATCAACGGCTGCATCTTCTGCCAGGACTGGCGCACCGAGAGGGACGGCAAGAAGGTGGAGGCCGGTTTCGACGATGCGGTCGAGAACTGGCGCACCACCGACGTTTTCGACGATCGCACCCGGCTGGCCGCCGAGTACGCGGAGCGGTACGCGCTCGACCACCACGGACTGGACGACGAGTTCTGGACCCGGATGTTCGCGCACTACACCCAGACCGAGGTCGTCGAGCTCTCGATGAGCATCGGCGCCTGGCTGGCGTTCGGCCGGCTCAATCACGTGCTCGGCCTCGACAGCGTCTGCGTGCTGCCGGGGCACTGAGCTACTCGTCGACGACCAGGTCAGGGGAGTTGGCGATCGCATCGAGGAACGGCCCGGCGATCAGGCCGTAGATGAGCAGCAGGAACACGGTGTGCGTCAGGCAGAACAGTGCGAAATTGCCCACCGCGGCGCGGGAGTCGAAGTGTTCGCGGACCTTCGTCCACATGCGCCGCGGTGACCGCACGTCCCAGCTGTTGAGCCGCAGGTATCTGCCGAGGTAGATGCCCACCGACACCAGGGCGATGATGACGACGGCGGTGCTGCGCGCGGGCACACTCGCCAACGCGGCGTTCGAATCGCCGAACAGCATGACCGTGATCATCAGCTGAGCGGCCATCACGCCGAGGACGGTGTTGACCACACCCGACATGGCGAAGCTGAGCACCGCGATGATGTCGTACCAGAGCGGGACCTCCTCGTCCTCACGCCGATGGCTCTGGTTCAGCTCGGTGATCAGGTAGCCGGAGTTGGGCAGCGCCAGCAGCCAGACCGCGAATCCCGCCGTGCCCACGGCTATCCCGAGCGGGCGGGAGACGAATCCGACGGTCAGCACCAAGACGATCGCGACCGCGAGGAACACCGCCAGCGGCAGCACCGAGAGCATGAAGTTCTTCACCATCGGTCGGTAGACCGGGACCCGATAGAGCCACGATCGCAGGTAGATCAGCAGCAGCGCGTAGGCGTTGAGCCCGATCGCGAACAGCAGCAGGGTGTCGAGCGACATGGCCGAAACCTATCGGGTTTGCGGGCCCGGGGTCGGGATCACGACGGCGGCGCAGGCAGTGCGTCGAAGAAATCGGCGCTCGGGGTGAAGAACGCGGATCCGGTGACCGGGACCGAGAAGTCGAGCAGCCGATCGTGATTGCCGGGCGGATCGCCGAGGAACATGTTCTCGAGCATCCGCTCGGTGATCGCAGGCGTGCGGCAGTAACCGATGAAGTACGTGCCCATCTCGCCGTTGCCGACGCGGCCGAACGGCATGTTCGCGCGCAGGATCTCCAGGGATCGGCCGTCCTCGTCCTTGATCGCGTTCAGTGCGACGTGCGAGTTCGAGGGCTTGACGTCGTCGGTCATCTCGATGTCCTCGAGCTTGGTGCGCCCGATGACCCGTTCCTGCTCGGGGACCGGCAGCGCCTCCCAGGCCGACATGTCGTGCAGGTACTTCTGCACGTGTACGTACGAGCCACCCCCGAAGGCCGGGTCCTCGTCGCCAACCGTGACCGCCGCGACGGCGGCTCGCCCCGACGGGTTCTCGGTGCCGTCGACGAACCCGATCAGGTCGCGGTTCTCGAAGTACTGGAAGCCGTGCACCTCGTCGACGACGGTTGCCGCGCCCGCGAGCCGCTTGGCGATCTGGTGTGCGAGCTCGAAGCAGGCATCGAGGCTCATCGCCCGGATGTGGAAGAGCAGGTCGCCAGGGGTGGACGGGGCCTGGTGCCTCCCGCCGCGCAACGCAGGGAACGGGTGCAGCTGCGCCGGTCGTGGCCCGGCGAACAGTCGGTCCCAGGCATCCGAGCCGATGCTGACGATCAGTTCCAGGCCAGATCCGGGCACCCGCAACCCGGCCGCCCGACGGAGTCCTGCGGCGTCCGCGAGCAGTGAGCGGATGACCGCCTCGCCACCGGCATCGACGGTCGCGACGAGGAAGATCGCCGCGGGGGAGAGGGGGCTGGTCACCGTCTGGGACTCGGGAACCCGTGGCGGGTGGGGCGATTCGGTCATCGAGGGCTCCGGTCTCCGTGGTGAGCTGGGTCATCGGCGGTATCGACCCTGCGCCCCAACGGTAATCGACGGCAGGGCAACGGCCCCGGCGCCGCCTTGTGGATCCCCGCCCTCTGCGACGACCCTCGCGGTCAGCGACGCCCGAACGTTGTTGTGAGGATGCCGCCGAAGTCGATTCCGGATGGCTGGGCGAGCCACTCGAGTCCCTTCTCCATGTCGTCTGCGGCCGACACGTGACCGGACGCGCGAAGGAGTGGTTGGAATCGGTTCAGCATCGCGCCGAAGAACCGGTCTCCGGTGCCCCCGTCGCCGAGGAGGAACGGCACACCCGTGAGCGTGACGTCGCGTAGCCCGAGCTCGTGCATCGCTTCCGTTGCGCGCCGCCCATATCCGATGTCCGCGCCGAGGTGTGCGCGCATCGCTGCGGCGAGACTCGTCATCGCTGCACGAACGGGTGGAAACGGAGAGGACAGTCCCTCGCTGATGTCGAGACTTCCGAGACACAACCAACCTCCCGGGGCGAGCCACCCGGCCATGCGGCGCAAGATCTCGTCGCGCGCGGGAAGGTATTCGAGGACGAGCCGCGTGTGAACCAGATCGAACGAGGCGGGCGGGAAGTCATCGACGGTGATGTCGTGCGCTGTCGGCTTCAGGTTGTGGATATCGGTCGGCAAGAAGCGAACATCCACGTCGGTGGCGATGACGCTGCCGTCGGCCGCGCGGGAGGCGAGGCTGCGCGCGACCGATCCGGCTCCCGCGCCGACGTCGAGGCAGCGCCACGTCGATCCGACCTCGAGAGATTCCAGAACGGGCAACGTCACCGGATCTGTGAACGACTCGAGCAGTTGAAGTCGTTGGAGCTCGTCGGGCATGTCATGCCCCAGAACGCTCTGAGCGTAGTTGCGCATCTTCGCCTCGTTCGCCCTTTGGGTGCAACCCTTTCGCGGTCGGCACCACGACCCGAGCAGTCTCACAGATCGGGAAGGCAGGCGCGTGGAAAACTGGCTTTCGAGCCGGATGCGAGGCGCGGTGGGCGCGCACGACGGCCGCGCCGAATGTCGGTGCCCGGCGGTAGCGTTCGGTCATGACACTGACACTGGGCATGATCACCTTCGACAGCGCCGAACCGGGCCCCCTCGCCGCGTGGTGGGCGGAGCAGGTCGGAGGCCGGATCGAGCAGGAGAACGACGGCTGGTTCTACATGGTCGAGGTGCCGGGTGCCGCGCACAAGCTGGCCTTCCAGAAGGTGCCGGACCCCACGCCGGGCAAGAACCGGGTGCACCTCGACCTGATCACCGAGGACCTCGACGCCGAGGTGGCCCGGCTGACCGCTGCCGGTGCGCAGGAGTACGAGCGGCACGACATGGACGGCTTCCGGTGGGTCACGCTCACGGACCCCGACGGGAACAGGTTCTGCGTGTCGGGCAGCCACTGACGGGGTCGACCCGGTCACTAGGATCGACTCATGCCGCAGCTCACCGACGCCACCGCATCCGGGCTCTGCTCCTTCGTCGACGCGTCACCGTCGCCGTTCCACGTCTGCGAAACGGTCGCGGCCGAGCTGACCGCCGCGGGGTTCGTGCGGTTGCGCGAGGCCCAGGGCTGGCCGTCGGCGCCGGGTCGCTATTTCCTGGTGCGCGGCGGCTCGCTGGTCGCGTGGAGCACCGAGGCCAGCGGGCGGGAGGCGGCGCCGTTCCGGATCGTCGGCGGGCACACCGACAGCCCGAATCTGCGGGTCAAGCAGCACCCGGACCTCGAATCCGCCGGCTGGCAGCTGGTCGGCCTCGAGCCCTACGGCGGTGCGTGGCTGAACTCCTGGCTGGACCGTGATCTCGGCATCTCCGGCCGGCTGAGCATCCGCGAGGGAAACACGCTGCAGGAGAAGCTGATCCGGGTGGACCGGCCGATCCTGCGGGTGCCGCAGCTGGCGATCCACCTTTCGGAGGATCGCAAGGGGGTGCAGCTTGATCCGCAGCGGCACGTGAACGCGATCTGGGGTGTCGGCTCCTCGCCGCGGCGCTTCCTCGGCTTCCTCGCCCAGGAGGCGGGCGTCGATCCGGGCGCGGTGCTCGGCTGGGAACTGATGACCCACGACCTGGCGCCGAGCGCGGTGGTCGGGCTGCACGACGAGTTGGTCAGCGCGCCGCGCCTGGACAACCAGGGCACCTGCTACGCGGGCAGCAGGGCGCTGCTCGCCGCGGTGGAGAACCCGGCCGAGGCGATCCCGGTGCTGGTGCTGTTCGACCACGAGGAGGTCGGCAGCATGTCCGACCGCGGCGCCTTCTCCGACCTGCTGAACTCGGTGCTCGAGCGGATCGTGCTGGCGCGCGGCGGTGGCCGGGAGGACTTCTTGCGCGCGATGGCGGGCTCGGTGTGCGCGTCGGGGGACATGGCGCACGCGACCCACCCGAACTACCCGGACCGGCACGAGCCCGCGCACCGGATCGAGATCAACGGCGGTCCGGTGCTCAAGGTCAACCAGAACCTGCGCTACGCCACCGATGCGGCCGGAGCCGGCGCCTTCGCCCTCGCCTGCGATCAGGCGGGGGTGCCGCTGCAGCGCTACGTGCACCGCGCGGACCTGCCGTGCGGTTCCACCATCGGACCGATCACGGCGTCGCGGACCGGGCTGTCCACCGTGGACGTGGGGGCCGCGCAGCTCGCAATGCATTCGGCTCGGGAGCTGATGGGGGCGGCCGACGTGGCCGCGTACGCCGAGGCGCTCGCGGCCTTCCTGACGCCTGCGGACTAGGCCGCCCGGCGGACTTGTTTGTTGACGTTTAGTAACAATTGCCCCAACGGTCACCTCAGTAACAGTCCTCCCGTGTTTGGCTGGGCCGCGTTCATTTCCGCGCCCCCTGCAGAACCCCGAGAGGAACATCTCTGTGCGTGCGCTGAGTCGGTCTTGGTCATCGGTCCTGTCCGCGGCGGCGGTCGCGGTCGCCCTTGCGGCATCGGCGGTCTCGCCTGCCTCGGCGGCGGAGGGCGGCCCCTGCGGTCAGGGCGGATCGGGCAGTTCCGGCGGCAGCAGCGGTAGCAGCACCGGCTCGCTGGCCGGGTTGATGCCGTGGATCACCGGGCCCCCGGACGGCGGCGTCCCACAGTTGACCGGCAGGACCAAGGCGATCGAGATGGTCACCGGTCCCGGCAGCCCGAACAACACCATCTCGCGTTTCAACGTCTCGGGCACCGACCTCGGCATCATGTGGGACAACGGCAACGCCCTCGGCCGCCACGACGTCCTGATGGCGTTCGGCGACACCGTCGGCGACTGCGAGGCGGACGGCGACGACTGGCGGAGCAACGTCCTGTTCCGCAGTTCCGACAATGTGCTGTCCGACGGCATGCGGATCGACAGTTCGCCGCTGAGCGGTCCGAACAACTCCAAAGAGATCATCCCGGGCTTCGCGATCCCCGGCGAGTACACGACCATCCCGACCGCAGGCATCGCGGTGAACGGGGTGCAGTACGTCCGCTTCATGTCGGTGCGGTCCTGGGACACCCCTGGCAACTGGACCACGAACTACTCGGCCATCGCGTACTCGACGGACAACGGTGAGAACTGGACCGCGGACCCCGCGACCATCCGCACCAACATCGAGGGCATCGACGTCCCCGGCTTCCCTGCGGTCAGTCCGGGCAATTCGAAGTTCCAGCAGAGCGCCTTCGTCGACGGGAGGGACGGCTTCGTCTACGAGTACGGCACCGAGTCCGGCAGGCAGGGCACCGCGCTGCTCGCCCGCGTCCCGGCCGGTCAGATCCGCGACCTCAACGCGTACACGTACTGGAACGGCAGCACCTGGGGCGCCGATCTCGCGCAGGCGACGCCGGTGATCGGCTCGCCGGTCAGCGAGCTCGCGGTGCAGTGGAACGACTACCTGGGCAAGTACGTCGCGATGTACACCGATGCCACCAACTCGCTCGTGATCCGGCAGGCGGACCGGCTCGAGGGCCCGTGGAGCGGTAAGCAGACCATCCTCAGCGGGACGCTGGTGCCCGCGCTCTACGGCGGCTTCATGCACCCGTGGGCCACCGGCCAGTACCTGGAGTTCGTGGCCACCACCTGGGACCGCTACAACGTCATCTACATGCGCACCGACCTGAACGGTCTGCAGATGAAGGCCACGGATCAGGCCGACCGCCCCGACCCGGCGACCACGGGAGACGCGCGGCTGCTGCGGGTGGAGTACCCCGACGAGCAGTGACGGGTGCCGCGGTGGTGCGGGTGGCCACTACCAGTGCGGGGGCACGCTGTCCTGGCGGTTAGACTTTGCCCAGGCAGCGTGGCGCCAGCCGCGGCCGATTTGACTCCTCCAGGGAAGGGACCCGACTCCCCGTGTCTTCAGAGACGAGCACCGTGCAGGTCGACACCGTCACCAAGGCCGCAGCGACCCCGGATGTCGCCCAGCCCTTCAAGGAACTGGGACTCAAGGAAGACGAGTACGCCCGGATCAAGGAGATCCTCGGTCGGCGCCCGACCGATGCCGAGCTCGCGATGTACTCGGTGATGTGGAGCGAGCACTGCTCCTACAAGTCCTCCAAGGTGCACCTGCGCTACTTCGGCGAGACCACCACCGACGAGATGCGCTCCTCGATGCTCGCGGGCATCGGTGAGAACGCGGGCGTCGTCGACATCGGCGACGGCTGGGCGGTCACCTTCAAGGTCGAGTCGCACAACCACCCGTCCTACATCGAGCCCTACCAGGGCGCGGCGACCGGTGTCGGTGGCATCGTCCGCGACATCATGGCGATGGGCGCCCGCCCGATCGCGGTCATGGACCAGCTCCGCTTCGGCGCGGCGGACGCGCCCGACACCCGCCGGGTCGTCGACGGCGTCGTGCGCGGGATCGGCGGCTACGGCAACTCCCTCGGCCTGCCGAACGTCGGCGGCGAGACGGTCTTCGACGCCTCCTACGCGGGCAACCCGCTGGTGAACGCGCTGTGCGCCGGCGCGATGCGCGTAGAGGACCTGCACCTCGCCTTCGCCTCAGGCGCGGGCAACAAGATCATCCTGTTCGGCGCGAGGACCGGCCTCGACGGCATCGGTGGCGTCTCCGTGCTCGCCTCGGAGACCTTCGACGAGTCCTCCGGCGGCCGCCCCAAGAAGCTGCCTGCCGTGCAGGTCGGCGACCCGTTCACCGAGAAGGTGCTCATCGAGTGCTGCCTCGACCTGTACAAGGCGAAGCTGGTCGTCGGCATCCAGGACCTCGGCGGCGCCGGGCTGTCCTGTGCCACCTCCGAGCTCGCGGCGGCCGGCGACGGCGGCATGCACATCGACCTGGACAAGGTGCCCACCCGCGCGACCGGCATGACCGCAGCGGAGATCCTCTCCAGCGAGTCGCAGGAGCGGATGTGTGCCGTGGTCACCCCGGAGAACGTGGACGCGTTCATGGAGGTCTGCCGCAAGTGGGACGTGCTCGCCACCGTCATCGGTGAGGTCACCGAGGGCGACCGGCTCACCATCGACTGGCACGGCGAGAACGTCGTGGACGTCCCGCCGCGCACCGTCGCGCACGAGGGACCGGTCTACGAGCGTCCCGTGCAGCGGCCCGCGACCCAGGACGCGCTCGTCGCCGACACCACCGCCGCCCTCGCCCGTCCGACCACGCCGGACGAGCTGAAGACGACGCTGCTGAACATGGTGGCCTCGCCGCAGCTGTGCAGCCGCAAGTGGATCACCGAGCAGTACGACCGCTACGTGCGCGGCAACACCGTGCTCGCCGAGCAGGCCGACGCGGGCGTCATCCGGATCGACGAGGAGACCGGCCGCGGTATCGCGCTGGCCACCGACGCCTCCGGCCGCTACACCCTGCTCGACCCGTACGCAGGTGCCCAGCTCGCGCTGGCCGAGGCGTTCCGCAACGTCGCGGTCACCGGCGCGACCCCGAAGGCCGTCAGCAACTGCCTCAACTTCGGCTCGCCGGAGGACCCGGGCGTCATGTGGCAGTTCCAGCAGGCCGTGCGCGGCCTCGCGGACGGCTGCGCCGCCCTCGGCATCCCGGTCACCGGTGGCAACGTCAGCTTCTACAACCAGACCGGCTCGACGGCGATCCTGCCGACCCCGGTGGTCGCCGTGCTCGGCGTGATCGACGACGTGCACCGCCGCATCCCCACCGGGCTCGGCCTCGAGCCGGGCGAGACCCTGATCCTGTTGGGGGAGACTCGCGACGAGCTCGATGGCTCGATCTGGGCGCAGGTCGAGCACGATCACCTCGGTGGCGTGCCGCCGAAGGTCGACCTGGCGCGCGAGCAATTGCTCGCCGACATCCTGCTGGCCGGCTCGCGGGACGGGCTGATCAGCGCCGCGCACGACCTGTCCGAGGGCGGCCTCGCCCAGGCGGTCGTCGAGGCCGCGCTGGCGGGCGAGACCGGCTGCCGGATCCTGCTCCCCGAGGGCGCTGACCCGTTCGTCACGCTGTTCTCCGAGTCGGCCGGACGAGTCCTGGTCGCGGTCCCGCGCACCGAGGAGACCCGGTTCACCGGCATGTGCACCGCCCGCGGCCTGCCGTGGGTGCGCATCGGCGTCGTCGACGAGGGCTCGGACTCGATCGAGGTCCAGGGCCAGTTCTCGGTGACCATGGCCGAGCTGCGCGAACTGTCGGAGGCGACGCTCCCCGAACTCTTCGGCTGAGCCCTTGACCGGGGGAGAGGTCGAGACCAAGCAGACCGGGGGAGCGGCCGGGACGAAGCACGAGCAGTCCAGCTGGGTCGAGGTCCTCGCCTCTCCTGAGGAGCTGCGGCAGCGGCACCCCTTCGTGGGCTGGGCCTGGGGTCTGCTGCGGCTGGACTACACGGGCATCGCGTTCGCGGCGCTGTTCTTCTGCTGGTCGCTGACGCCGTCCCTGCTTCCCCGGGACTGGCTCTATCAGGGCCTGATCGGCGGCATCACCGCGGCCATCGGCTACGGCGTCGGAACCGCGGTCGGGTGGGCGGTCAACCGGTTCCTGCTGGCGCGGCTGCCCTGGTGGCCGCCGCCCGCGAAGGTCCAGCTGGCACTCAAGATCGCGGTGCCGACCCTGTCGCTGCTGGTGTCGATCGGCATGCTCATCGCCGCGGCCGCCTGGCAGCGGGAGCTGGCCGCGCTGACCGACGCCGAGGGCACCACCACCACCGGTTACCTGCGGACGCTGTTCCTGAGCATGCTGATCGCGGCGCTGCTGATCTCGTTGTGGCGGGTGCTGCGGGACCTGGTCAGGCTGATCGCCCGCTACCTCAACCGGTGGCTGAAGGTGCCGCGTTCCGCCGCGGCCCCGATCGGCGTGGTGCTGGTCGCGTTCCTCAGCTACACCATGGTGACGGACGTGCTGTTCGACGCCGCGTACGCGGCGATCAACTCCGCGTTCAGCCTGCAGAACAACACCACCCGCGAGGGTGTCGTACAACCGACCGAACCCGAGCGGTCCGGCAGTCCCGCCTCGTACGCGAGCTGGGAGTCGCTCGGCTTCGAGGGCCGCAACTTCGTCTCGCGGGGCATGCACGCCGACGAGCTGGCGGCCGTGAACGGTAAGCCGGCGCTCGAGCCGATCCGGGTCTACGCCGGGCTCGAGACTGCGGCGGACACCGACGCCCGACTGGACGTCGTGATCTCCGAGCTCGAGCGCACCGGGGCCTTCCAGCGCAGCGTCCTCGTGGTCATCCCGACCACCGGCACCGGCTGGGTCAACCCGACCGCGGCCGAGGCGATCGAGCTGGTGCACAACGGCGACAGTGCCCTCGTCGCCAGCCAGTACTCGTACCTGCCCAGCTGGATCTCCTTCCTCGCGGACCGGAACAAGGCCGCCGAGGCCGGACGCGCGCTGATCGGCCGCGTGCACGAGCGCTGGCTGCGCGAGCCCGCGGAGACCAGGCCCAAGCTGCTGATCTACGGCGAGAGCCTCGGCACGCAGGCAGGCGAGGCGGCGTTCGACGGCCTCTCGGACATCCGGGAGACCGTCGACGGGGTGCTGTGGGTGGGTCCGCCGAACTCGAACACCCTGTGGAGCCAGCTCGTCGCGCGGCGGGACCCCGGCACCCGGCAGGTCGAACCGGAGTACTCCGACGGTCTGGTGGTCCGTTTCGCCAACGACGCCGCCTCGATCGGGAGTCCGCCCTCGCCCTGGATGAAGCCGCGAGTGCTCTACATCCAGCACCCGTCGGACCCGGTGGTGTGGTGGAGCCCCGACCTGATCTTCAACCGCCCGGACTGGCTCTCGGAGGCGCCGGGCGCGGACCGGCTGCCGAGCATGCGGTGGTTCCCGTTCGTGACGTTCTGGCAGGTCGCCGCCGACCTCGCCAACGCCGCGGGGGTGCCAGACGGTCACGGCCACAACTACGGCACCACCGTGCTCGACGGCTGGGTCGCGGTGGCCGGTCCCGATGGCTGGACCGCCGGCGACACCGAACGCGTCCGCGCGGCGATCGAGGCGCGGGCGGGAACGCAGGGACCGGAGAAGTGACGCGGACAGAGGGGGAATAGTGACGGACCACTGGAGCGAGGCGCCGACACTGCGCGGGGAGTCCGTGTTGCTGCGTCCGACGACGATCGACGACGTCGACGGGCTCGCGAGGGCACACGATGATCCCGAGACGTTGCGGTACTTTCCGTATGGGATCGAGTCGGAGCCGCCGTCGGTGGCCTCGGTCGACCACGCGCTGCGGTCAGGGCGGCAGACACTGACGCAGGTGGACGCCGCGACCGGTGAGATCGTCGGTACCACCTCGATCTACAACATGAGCGAGTTGCACGGCCGGGTGACGATTGGCTACACATGGCTCGCCTCCCGGGTTCGGGGTACGGCGATCAATGCCGAGTCGAAACTGCTTGTGCTGGAACATGTTTTCGGCACTCTCGGGGCGCGCCGGGCGGAGCTGAACGTCGACGACGAGAACGTTCGCTCGCGCGCGGCCGTCGCTGCGATCGGCGCGACCGAAGAGGGTGCGCTCCGTCGGCACGCCCGTCGGCGTGACGGCACGGTGCGGACCACGATCGTCTACTCGGTGACGGACGAAGAATGGCCTGGGGTGCGGGCCGGCCTGCTCGCGCGGATCTCGCGCCGATCGGTGAACCGGCCTGCTGTTCGACCCGGTCCGGCCGCGGACCCGGCCGCCGCTGGGTCGGCGCGGTGACCGCACGCAAGAAGATCGACCCCGCCGACCTGAGGGCGGCGCTGCTCGAGGTCCGCGACTGGCTGGCCGACGCCGATGCTCCTGCGCCGAGCCGGGCCCAGCTCGCGGCCGCTGTCCGGCTCAGCGCCAGGACCCTCGAGAACACCGCGCCCGGTTCCTCGGTGGAGGTGCGGGTGCCGCCGTTCGTGGCGGTGCAGTGCGTCGCGGGACCGCGGCACACCAGGGGCACCCCGCCGAACGTGGTGGAGACCGATCCACGGAGCTGGCTGCTGCTGGTGACCGGGGGATTGACGTTCGACGCCGCATCGGCGACGGGCGCGCTGACGGCGTCGGGCACCAGGGCCCGCGAGATCGAGCACTGGCTGCCGTTGCTCCGCTTCTGAGGGCTGGAGGCCTGTGGTCAGTACACCCGCCGTTAACCCGTAGAATGACCTTGCCCCCCATCCCACCCCCTAGGGAGCAACCCCGGTGACTCAAGCCGAATTGTCGGTCAACAGCCCGAATCTTCTCGCACCCGCAGACCTGTCGGATCAGGACGAGCAGCCGCCCCGCGAGGAGTGTGGCGTCTTCGGCGTCTGGGCTCCCGGCGAGGATGTGGCGAAGCTCACCTATTACGGCCTCTACGCGCTGCAGCACCGTGGTCAGGAGGCGGCAGGCATCGCCGTCGCCGACGGTTCGCAGGTGCTGGTCTTCAAGGACCTCGGCCTGGTCAGTCAGGTGTTCGACGAGCAGACCCTCGGCGCGATGCCGGGGCACGTTGCCGTCGGGCACTGTCGGTACTCGACCACCGGGTCGACCACCTGGGAGAACGCGCAGCCGATCTTCCGGACCACGGCGGCAGGCACGGGCATCGCCCTCGGCCACAACGGCAACCTGGTCAACACGGCGGAGCTGGCCACCAGGGCGCGCGCGGCCGGGCTGATCAACGACAAGCGGCCGGGCGGCGCCACCTCGGACTCCGACATCGTCGGCGCGCTGCTGGCGCACGCGGCGGCCGACCGCACCATCGAGCAGGCCGCGATGGATCTGCTGCCGACCCTGCAAGGCGCGTTCTGCCTGACCTTCATGGACGAGCACACCCTGTATGCGGCCCGCGACCCGCACGGGGTGCGCCCGCTGTGCCTCGGCCGGCTCGACCGCGGCTGGGTCGTCGCCAGCGAGACCGCCGCGCTCGACATCGTCGGCGCCTCGTTCGTCCGCGAGATCGAACCCGGGGAGCTGCTCGCCATCGACGCCGACGGCGTCCGCTCTTCGCGTTTCGCCGCGCCGACGCCCAAGGGCTGCGTCTTCGAGTACGTCTACCTGGCCCGCCCGGACAGCACCATCAGCGGCCGGTCGGTGCACGCCACCCGCGTCGAGATCGGTCGCAGGCTGGCCAAGGAACACCCGATCGAGGGCGACCTGGTCATCCCCGTTCCCGAGTCCGGCACCCCGGCCGCGGTCGGCTACGCGCAGGGTTCCGGCATCCCCTACGGCCAGGGCCTGATGAAGAACGCCTACGTCGGCCGCACCTTCATCCAGCCGTCGCAGACCATCCGCCAGCTCGGCATCCGGCTCAAGCTCAACCCGCTCAAAGAGGTCATCCGCGGCAAGCGCCTGATCGTCGTGGACGACTCCATCGTCCGCGGCAACACCCAGCGCGCGCTGATCCGGATGCTCCGCGAGGCCGGCGCGCTGGAGATCCACGTGCGGATCGCCTCGCCGCCGGTCAAGTGGCCCTGCTTCTACGGCATCGACTTCGCCTCGCCCGCGGAGCTGATCGCCAACGGCGCGGGGGCAAGCGATGCCGACGGCGTGACCAGCCACAGCATGGACGAGATGCTCGAGGGCGTGCGCCGTTCGATCGGCGCCGACACCCTCGGCTACGTCTCGATCGAGGGCATGATCGCCGCCACCGAGCAGCCCGCGTCCCGACTGTGCTCGGCGTGTTTCGACGGTAATTACCCGATTGCGCTGCCGACCGAGACCTCGATGGGTAAGAACGTGCTCGAGGGAATGCTGGAGAGCACCGCGGGCGCCGCGGCGACGCAGGACAACGACAACGCGAGCGCGCTGAGTCGACCGTAGGCGCGTAGCGCCAACACGTAGATCACCATGCGGTGCCCCAAGGCGCCGCCGAGAAGATGGCTGGAGCAGCGAATCCGATGACCGACGACAACGACCGCCCCACCGGCGCCTCCTACGCGGCGGCGGGGGTGGACATCGAGGCCGGAGACCGGGCCGTCGAGCTGTTCGCCCCGCTGGCCAAGAAGGCGAGCCGCCCCGAGGTGATCGGCGGCCTCGGCGGGTTCGCCGGGCTGTTCGCGCTCAAGGGCGGGTACAAGGAGCCGCTGCTCGCGGCGTCCACCGACGGCGTCGGCACCAAGATCGCCGTTGCGCAGGCCATGGACAAGCACGACACCCTCGGCCTCGACCTGGTCGCGATGGTCGTCGACGACCTCGTGGTGTGTGGCGCCGAGCCGCTGTTCCTGCAGGACTACATCGCCGTGGGCCGGGTCGTGCCGGAGCGGGTCGCCGAGCTGGTCAAGGGCATCGCCGACGGCTGCATCATCGCAGGCTGTGCGCTGCTCGGCGGCGAGACCGCTGAGCACCCCGGGCTGATGGCGGACGGCGACTACGACCTCTCCGCCACCGGCGTCGGCGTCGTCGAGGCGGATGCCGTGCTCGGCCCGCAGCGCGTGCGCCCCGGCGACGTGGTGATCGGCATGGGCTCGTCGGGCCTGCACTCCAACGGTTACTCGCTGGCCCGCAAGGTGCTGCTCGAGATCGACCGCATGTCGCTCGGCGGCCACGTCGAGGAGTTCGGCCGGACCCTCGGTGAGGAGCTCCTCGAGCCGACCAAGATCTACGCCAAGGACTGCCTGGCCCTGATCGCCGAGACCGACGTGCGCACGTTCTGCCACGTCACCGGCGGCGGCCTGGCGAACAACCTGGCCCGGGTCATGCCGAAGGGGCTCGTCGCCGAGCTCGACCGCGGCACCTGGAGCCCGGCGCCGGTGTTCGCGATGATCGCGCAGCGCGGCCGGGTGGAGCGGGCCGAGATGGAGCAGACGTTCAACATGGGCGTCGGCATGGTCGCCATCGTGGCGCCCGAGGACGTCGACCGTGCGCTGGCGGTGCTGACCGCCCGCCACATCGACTGCTGGACGCTCGGCACCGTGGCCAAGGCATCGGACAAGCAGGACGGGACCGACCTGGTTCGCATGGTCGGGGACCACCCGCGCTTCTGATCCGACTGGACAAACGAACGGACCGTTGACCACCCTGGCGGGAGGTCAACGGTCCGTTCGTTTATGTGATCAGCAGATCGAGATTGCACGCCGACCGTACATGCCGAAATGCGGGGGAGCCGGTGGGCTACCCCGCATTCCTGTACTGCGCCGTGTCAGCGGCGCCAGTCGTCGTTTTCGTCGTCGTCCCAGCGCGACGCAGTGTCCTCGGAACGCTGGTCGGCGAGGACCCCGTTCCGGTGGGAGCTGGACGAACCTCCGGACAGTTCCTTTTGCAGGCTGTCGAAGTTCGTGGACGGCGAGCTGTACTTGAGCTCGCGTGCAACCTTGGTCTGCTTTGCCTTAGCCCGGCCGCGGCCCATGGCCAACCCCCTCGCGCTTCCGCGGGGCGGCCTGGGAATTTTTGGCGGCCCCGTTTGAGTGTGTATTTCTTCCTGACACACACTCTAGCCTGAGAACTCGGCGGGCGCTCCCACCCCAGGCCGGGTTGGGTGTCTGATTTATCTCAGAATGCCCGGAATCGCCCGGATCGTGCCCACCCGAACACCCCCACCCAGTACCGGTGGCGAGGCGAGTTCGGCCAGATCCTCGGTCCAGGCGACCCCGAGCCGGTGCAGCAACGCGGCCGTGAGCGGCAATCGGGCGCGTTCGCCGCCGTCGTCGATCTTGAGCGCGAAGGAGGTGCCGTCGGGCAGCGCGCCCGCGTGTACCCCGTCGGCGCCCACCTTGCAGAGCAGGCCCGGTACGGCGCTCATCAGCAGGAAGTCGTCGTGTCCGGTGCCGGACACCAGCCACGGTTGTTCGCGGACGGCATCGGCCACCGCCCGTTCCTGGCTGCCTGCGGCCGCGGTGACCAACGCGGCGAATCCGCGCGCGAGGGCGGTGAGCGAGAGCGGCACGATCGGAAGGCCGCAGCTGTCGATGCCCAGCTCGGAGTCCGTCTCGCCCGCCAGTTCGGTGATGGTGTCCACCACGGCCAGCTGGATGGGGTGTGCGGGCTCCAGATAGCTCTCCAGCGGCCAGTCGCGGGCCACGCAGGCCGCGAGCATCGCCGCGTGCTTTCCGGAGCAGTTCATGAAGATCCGCCGCGGTAGCGCCCCAGAGGCGAGCACGCGGGCCCGTGCGGTGTCGTTCGAGGGCAGCTCGGGCGGGCAGCGCAGCTGGTTCTCGGCGAGCCCGTTGCGGGTGAGCAGCCGGTGCACCACCGCCACGTGCTCGGGCTCACCCTCGTGGGAGCCGGCGGCGATCGCCAGTTCCCGGTTGTCGGCCGGGTCGAATCCGCTGCGCAGCAGGGCCACGGCCTGCATGAGTTTGTTCGACGAACGGGGGTAGATCGGGGTGTGCACCTCGCCGAGGGCCAGGATCACCTCGCCGTCCCGGTCCAGCACGACGACCGAACCGCGGTGCACGCACTCGCGGAAACCGGAGCGATCCACTTCGACCAGTTCGACGCTCAATACTCCACCTGCACCTTCCGTCCGGCGATCCGTCGGCGTGCCTTGTCTGCGACAGTAGGCGACAGGTCGGGCTGTTGCTCGAGCATTGCGGCCAGACCTTCCTGGTTCCGCCCGGTGAACAGGTCGCGCACGGTCACCCCGTGGGCCGGCACGTGCACGCGGTGGATCGCATCGCCGGCGGTGACCAGGCCGCCGCGGACCACCCGCAGGTAGGCGCCGGTGTCGGCGCGGTCGGCGAAGCGCTTGACCCAGCGGGGTTCGCCGGACCACACGCCGAAGGTGCCGCACGGGGTCCGCGGGCCGCTCACCTCCAGCTCGGCCGCGAGATCGCCGTCACCCAGTCGCCAGCGTTCGCCGATCACCGCGTCGCTCGCGGCGATCCCGCTGACCCGGAGGTTCTCGCCGAACCAGCCGGCGGGCAGCGGGCGCCCCAGCTCCGATTCCCATCGCTGCGCCTCGTCCTGCTGGTACGCGTACACCGCCTTGTACGTCCCGCCGTGGAACTCGGTGTCGCAGATGTGGTCCCCGGTCAGCCCCGCGGGCCCGATGCGTACCGGCCCGTCGACCGGGCGCTTGTCGATCGCGGTGCGCGGCACCCGCTTGGTGCCGCTGTCGCGCTCGGCGTGCACCACGCAGACGGCCTCGACGCGACCCGTGCCGCGTCCCGTGCCGCTCACCGGCCGCGCAACCGGTCGACGGCGGCCCTGCCCGCCTGCACGGCGTCGTAGCTGGGCACGGATTCGGCATCGATCGAGGCGGCCACCGAGCCGGCGAGCAGCGCGGTGTCGGCGGGCACGGTGCGCTTGATCAGGGCCAGTGCGATGGGGCCGAGCTCGTGGTGGTCGACGACGGTGCCCAGGTGCCCGACGGCCCTGCCGTCCGCGGTGACCGGGTCGCCCGGCTCCGGACGGGTGTCCGCGGAACCGTCGAGATGCAGCAGCACCAGGTGCCGGGGCGGCTTGCCGAGGTTGTGCACCCGGGCGACGGTCTCCTGCCCGCGGTAGCACCCCTTGTCCAGGTGCACGGCCCCGTGCTCGTCGATGCCGCCGATCCAGCGGGCCTCGTGCGGGATGGTGCGCTCGTCGGTGTCCACGCCGATCCGGGGGCGCACGGCGGCCACCCGCAGGGCCTCGAACGCCCAACTGCCCGCGGGCGCGGCGCCCGCGGCGGTCAGCGTCTCCCACCAGTGGGAGAGCCGCTCGCGGGGCACGATCAGATCGAAGGCGTGCTCGCCGGGCCACGGCATCGAGCGCAGGAAGCCGCCGCCGGGCAGCGCAACCGCCCCGTAGACGGGCGGAAGTGCGGCGATGCCGAGCGCGGCAAGGAGTTTCGGCCGGCGCACATCGGGTCCGAGCAGGCTCAGGACGGCCATCTCGGGCGCGGCGGCCGGCTCGGCCTTCGCCCAGAACACCATCTTCTGGAGGAAGGCCAGGAGTCCGGGGCCGTGGGTGGGCTCGGTGTCGATCCAGGTGACCCCGTCCAGATCGGTGAGCACGAAGTGCTCCTCGACCCGGCCGTTGAGGTCCAGGCTCAGATTCTCTGCGGAACCGCCGTCGGGCAGCTGCGCGATGTGCTGGCTGGAGATGGTGTGCAGCCAGGTCAGGCGCTCGGCACCGCCGATGGAGAGCACGAAGCGATTCGAGCGGTCCACGATGGCGGCGCCGGTCTCGGCGTTGCGTTGCTCGCGCAGCGGGTCGCCGTAGTGCCAGGCCACCCCGGCGTCGAGGGAATCGTCGGGACCGGCGACGGCGCCGGGGAGGGACAGCAGTGGACTTGGGGCGACGCTCGGCGACTCGGACACAGTTCCATAGTAGGAGCGTCCGGCCTCGGCCGGTCGGTCGTCCTAGGCTGTTGGCATGGCCCCGCGCGTACTGGTGACCCTCGACGGCAAGGTGCACGACCCCGATGTCCCGCTGCTCTACGCGGACGACCTGGCGGCCGTGCGTGGTGACGGAGTGTTCGAAACCGTGCTGGTGCGAGGCGGTTCCCCGTGCACCATCGAGCTGCATCTCGAACGGCTGAACTCCTCCGCGGCTGCGATGGACCTGCCGGAGCAGGACCTGGACCGCTGGCGCGCCGCCGTGAAGACCGCCCTCGCGGAGTGGGACGGCGACGGCGAGGGGCTGATGCGGCTGGTGCTCAGCCGCGGCCGCGAGATCGGCGGGGGGCCGACCGGCTACCTCACGATCGGCCCCATCGACGTGCGGGTCGCGGCCGCAAGGCGCGACGGGATCGCGGTGGTGACCCTGCCCCGAGGGTTCTCGGTGGACCTGGCGGCGCTCGCCCCCTGGCAGCTGCTCGGCGCGAAGACGCTGTCCTACGCGACCAACATGGCGGCGCTGCGGCACGCGAACTCGCTTGGCGCCGACGATGTCATCTTCACCAGCAGCGAGGGTCTCGTGCTCGAGGGCCCCCGCTCCACGGTCGTCATCGCGCGCGGACGCACCCTGATCACCCCGCCGATCGACCAGGGGATCCTGCCGGGAACCACCCAGCGGGCGCTGTTCGAGATCGCGGGCGAGCATCGGTTCCGCACCGAGGTGGCGCCGCTGCGGCCCGCGGATCTCATTCTGGCGGACGGTGTCTGGCTGCTCTCGAGTGTGACTCTCGCCGCACGGGTGCGGGCGCTGAACGGCCGGGTGACGGCGGTGCCGGAGATCGCCGAGGAGCTGTCGGCGCTGGTCGACCTGTCGGCGGAGACCGTAGGGGCGATGCCGGACGCCGTCTGAGCGCGGTCGGGGACGGCGTGGGCGACTTGACTCCGCTACTACTGTCGGTAGTAGATAAAGGCCTGCGGCAAGAGGTCGCAGGACGTACCTTTTGAAGCGGGACTGAGGCGTCAGCCCACGACTCGGCCCCGGTCACGCCTGTCCTACGGGCACTGCATGGGAGAAGCCATGGACGCACTGGACGTATCTCGGTGGCAATTCGGAATCACGACCGTCTACCACTTCATTCTCGTCCCGCTGACGATCGGGCTCGCCCCGCTCATCGCGATCATGCAGACGATGTGGGTGATCACCAAAAAGGATCACTGGTATCGGCTCACCAAGTTCTTCGGCAAGTTCTTCCTCATCAACTTCGCACTCGGCGTCGCGACCGGCATCGTGCAGGAGTTCCAGTTCGGCATGAACTGGAGCGAGTACTCGCGCTTCGTCGGTGACGTGTTCGGCGCACCGCTGGCCCTTGAGGGCCTGGTCGCCTTCTTCCTCGAATCCACCTTCCTCGGTCTGTGGATCTTCGGCTGGGGACGCTTGCCGAAACTCGTTCACCTGGCGACGATCTGGTTGGTCGCGATCGGCGTCAACGCGTCCGCGTTCTTCATCATCGCCGCGAACTCGTTCATGCAGCACCCGGTCGGCGCGCGGTACAACGAGGAGCGCGGTCGCGCCGAGCTGACGAGTATCTGGGAACTGCTCACCAACAACACGGCTTTGGCGGCCTTCCCCCACGTGGTGGCAGGCGCGCTCCTCACCGCGGGCACGTTCGTCGCGGGCATCGGCGGTTGGTCGATGGTGCGCAGCATGCGGAGGGCCAAGGAGGCCACCGATCCGGCGGTGGCGGCGGAGCACGAGAACACCGGCCGGACGATGTTCCGCCCGGTCACCATCCTCGCCCTGTGGGTGATGGTGGCCTCGGGTGTCGGCCTCGCGATCACCGGCGACATCCAGGCCAAGCTGATGTTCGAACAGCAGCCGATGAAGATGGCTTCCGCGGAATCGTTGTGCCACACCGAGACCGGCGCCGACTTCTCCATCCTGACGGTCGGAACGCAGAACAACTGCGAGAACATCACCCAGCTCATCAGCATCCCCGGTCTCACCTCGTTCCTGGCGAACGGCGACCCCAACTCCACCCTCCAGGGCGTCACCGAGCTCCAGGCCCAGTACGAGGAGCAGTTCGGACCGGGCAACTACAAGCCCAACCTGTTCGTCACCTACTGGACCTTCCGCGCGATGATCGGCTGGGCCGCGGGCTCTGCCGTGCTGGCGGTGGTCGGGCTGTGGATGACGCGCGGCGGCCGGGTCCCGGACAAGAAGTGGTTCGGCTGGTTGTCCCTCCTGGCCATCCCCACCCCGTTCCTCGGCAACAGCGCCGGCTGGATCTTCACCGAGATGGGCCGCCAGCCCTGGGTGGTGCACCCGAATCCGACCGGGGTGGACCAGATCCGGCTGACCGTCGACCAGGGCGTGTCGGATCACCCGACCAGCCTCGTGGTCTTCTCGCTGATCGTCTTCACCCTCGTCTACGCCGCTCTCGGCGTGGTGTGGTTCATGCTGATCCGGCGCTATGCGATCGCCGGACCGTCCGACCACGACAAGCATCCGCCGGGCGATGAGCAGGAGCCCGAGGAGCCGGGCGAGCCCAAACAACTGTCGTTCGCGTACTGAGGCGGGAGAAGACCATGGGACTTCAGGAATTCTGGTTCATCCTCATCGCGGTGCTCTTCGTCGGCTACTTCGTCCTCGAGGGCTTCGATTTCGGCGTCGGCATGCTGTTCCCGGTGCTCGGCCGCACCGATACCCGCAGGCGGGTCATGCTCAACACCATCGGTCCGGTGTGGGACGGCAACGAGGTCTGGCTGATCACCGGTGGCGGCGCGCTCTTCGCGGCGTTCCCGGAGTGGTACGCAACGCTGTTCTCGGGCTTCTACATCCCGCTGCTGCTGATCCTCGTCGCGCTGATCCTGCGGGTCTGTGCGATCGAGTGGCGCGGGAAGATCGACGACGACCGATGGCGGGCACGGGCAGACTGGGGCATCATGATCGGCTCGTGGGTCCCGGCGGTGCTGTGGGGCGTGGCCTTCGCGAACATCGTGCGCGGCGTCGCGATCGACGAGAACAAGCAGGTGACGTCCGGCTTCTTCGCGCTGCTCAACCCGTACGCCCTGCTCGGTGGGGCGACAACGGCCCTGGTCTTCGCGCTGCACGGGGCGGTGTTCCTCGCCCTCAAGACGGCGGACGAGGTTCGGGCTGATGCGGTGAAACTCGCTGCGCGGCTGTCCGTTCCGACGGTGGTGGTCGCAGGCGCCTTCGTGTTGTGGACCCAGATCGCCTACGGCAAGGGATGGACGTGGATCCTGGTCGCCGTCGCCGCGGCCGCCCTGCTCGGGGTGGTCGCGCTGACCGCGGCCGCGCGTGAGGGCTGGGCGTTCGTGCTCACCTCCGTCGCGGTGATCGCCACGGTGGTGCTGCTGTTCGGGTCCCTGTTCCCGAACGTGATGCCCTCGACGATCGACGAGGCGTACAGCCTCACCATCTACAACGCCTCCTCGAGCCCGTACACGCTGAAGGTGATGACCTGGGCCGCGGTGATCATGACGCCGGTGGTGCTGATCTACCAGGGCTGGACGTATTGGGTGTTCCGTCAGCGGATCTCGACCAAGCACATCCCGCCGTCGATCGGTCTGCCCCTGAAGACGCGCTAGATGTCGCTCGACGCACCGGCCGCGCCCGCGGAGCCCACTCGCAGGCGCGGTCCGGTGGACCCCCGGCTCTGGCACTACTCGAGGTCGGCCCGCGGCTACCTGCTGCTCACGGTGGCGTTGTCCCTGGTCACTGCGGGGACGGTCATCGTGTCGGCGCTGATGATCGGCACCGTGCTGGCCGGCGTGATCACCGACCCCGACGCGCGGACGCTCGGCGCGTGGGGGACCGAACTGGCGGTGCTGGCCGCCGCGGTCGCGGTGCGGACGGTGTCCACGTGGGCGCACGCCCGATTCGCGCATCGTTCGGCCTCGAGGGTCATCGGGGAGCTCCGGGGCGAGGTGCTCGCGGCGGCAGGCGAACTGCCGCCGCGTGAGCTGGACCCGCGGCGGGGTGAGCTCGCCACCGTCCTCACCCGCGGGATCGAGGGCCTGCGCGCGTATCTCACCGGCTACCTGCCCGCGCTGATGCTGGCGGTCACGGTCACGCCGCTCACCCTGCTGGTGATCCTGTTCGCCGATCGGACCTCCGCGGTCATCATCGCGCTCACGCTGCCGCTGGTGCCGGTCTTCATGATCCTGATCGGGCTGCTCACCAAGGGCAAGGCGGCCGCCTCGCTGACCACGATGACCGCGCTGTCCGCGCAGCTGCTCGACCTGCTCGCCGGCCTGCCGACGCTGCGGGCGCTCGGCCGCGAACGGGGCCCGGCGGCGCGGGTCCGCGCGCTCGGCGACGCGCACCGGCACACCACCATGTCGGCGCTGCGGATCGCGTTCCTGTCCGCGATGGTGCTCGAGCTGCTGGCCACGCTGTGCGTCGCGCTGGTCGCGGTCAGCATCGGCCTGCGACTCGTGTTCGGCGGCATGGAACTACGCGGCGGCGTTGTCGCGCTGATCCTCGCCGCCGAGGTGTACCTGCCGCTGCGGATGGTCGGCGCGCAGTTCCACGCGGCCGAGGACGGGATGGCGGCCGCGGAGAAGGCCTTCGGGGTACTGGACGACCGGGACCCGGGCGTCGCGGGGGAGGGCGATCGCGCCGTGCCCCACGGCCCGATCGTGCTGCGCGGGGTGGGGATGCGGGCCCGCGGGCAGTGGGCCCCGCGCGGGCTGGACGCGGTCCTGGAACCGGGCCGGGTCACCGTGCTCACGGGCGCCAACGGATCCGGCAAGTCCACAGCGCTGCACCTGATCCTCGGCCTCGCGGCCCCGGACGAGGGCGAGGTGTCGGTCGGCGGGGTGCCCGTTCGCGCACTCGGCGCCGAGCAGTGGTGGCGCCAGGTGGCGTGGCTGCCGCAACAGCCGGTGCTGATCCCCGGCACCCTGCGCGAGAACCTGGAACTCACCGGGCCGGTGGCCGCCGATGCCGGTGCCGTCGACAGGGCCTGCGTGGCAACGGGATTCGATCAGGTACTGGCCGACCTCCCGGACGGCTGGGAGACGCGGGTAGGGGTGGGGGGACTCGGTCTCTCGCTCGGGCAGCGGCAGCGGCTGGCGCTGACCCGGGTGCTGCTCTCCGACGCAACGGTGGTGCTGCTCGACGAGCCGACCGCGCATCTCGATCCCGCGACCGAGGCGACGGTACTCCGGTCGGTGTGCGGCCTCGCCGCCCGCGGCCGCACCGTGGTGATGGTCGGGCACCGTGACACGGTGCTCCGAGCCGGTGACGTGGTGGTGACGGTCGAGGGGACCGACGGTGTGGACCGGGACTCGGAGGTGCAGGCATGAACGGCGATCCGCTGCTGCGCGCCCTCCGGCTGCTGGAACTGCGGCCGGGCCGGGTCCTGTCCGCGGTCGCGGCCGGCGTCGCGACCCTCGGCAGCGCGCTCGCCCTGGCCGCGCTGTCCGCCTGGCTGATCACCAGGGCCTGGCAGATGCCGCCGGTGCTGGACCTCTCGGTGGCGGTGGTCTCGGTACGCGCCCTCGGCATCTCGCGCGGTGTGTTCCGCTACCTCGAACGACTCGCCACCCACGACGCGGCGCTGCGCGGCACCACCGCGGCCCGCGAACGGATCTACCGCCGGTTCTCCACCGGCGATCCCGCCGCACCGGCCGGGTTGCGCCGAGGGGACCTGCTCGCGCGCACCGGGGCGGACGTCGACACCCTCGGCGACGTGGTGGTCCGGGCGCTGATCCCGATGGCCGTCGCCGCGATACTGGCGGTCGCGGCGACCGTCGGGCTGGCGCTGATCTCGCCGGCCGCGGCGCTGGTACTGGCCGTCGCGCTCGTGGTCTCGGGGGTGCTGGCGCCGGTGCTGTCCGCGAGGGCCGCGCGGATGGCGGAGGCGGACGGTGCGGTCGCGTCGGCGCGCTTCAGCGAGACCGCGGTGCTGGCCCTCGACCACGCCGCCGAACTCCGCGTCGCGGGCAGGCTCGGCGAGACGGTCGGCGCCGCCAACGACTGGGAGGCCCGCGCGATCAGGGTCACCGACCGGTCCGCGGTCCCGTCAGCCTTCGCTGCGGCCGCGACGCCGCTCGCCATCGGGGCGAGTGTGCTGGGGTCGCTGCTGATCGGCATCTCGCTGTACGGCCCCGACGGCGGGGCCCCCGGCGAGATGACCCCGATGGCGTTGGCGATCCTGGTGCTGGTGCCGCTCGCCGCGTTCGAGGGGACGGCCGCGCTGCCGGCGGCGGCTGTCGCGCTGACCAGGGCGAGGCTCGCGTCGGCGCGCATCATGGACCTGCTCGACCGGGCGGGGGATCCGGTGCCGACCGGGGGCGAGCCCGTCGAGGGGCCGGTGCACCTGCGTACCGAGAACCTGCGCTGCGGGTGGCCAGGCGGCGCGGTGACCGAGCCGCTGGACCTGCACCTGGCGCCGGGCGCCCGGGTCGTGGTCGTCGGACCGAGCGGCGCGGGCAAGACCACGATGCTGATGACGCTGGCGGGGCTGCTCGCCCCCGTCGCCGGGTCCCTGACGGTGAACGGGACCCCGGCCGGCTCGGTCGACGCGGACTCGCTGCGTCGCGCGGTCGGGTTCTTCGCCGAGGACGCCCACCTGTTCGACACCTCACTGCTGGAGAACCTGCGCGTCGCGGACGGCGAGCTGGACGAGGAGGGCGCGCGGGCGGTGCTCGAGAAGGTCGGGCTGGGGGACTGGGTGTCGGGGCTCCCCGACGGCGTGCACACCTCGCTGGCGTCGGGGGGCCGGTCGGTGTCCGGCGGCCAGCGTCGGCGCCTGCTGCTGGCGCGGGCCATCGCATCGCCCGCGCGGGTGCTGTTGCTGGACGAGCCGACCGAGCACCTCGACGCGGAGGCGGGCGCGGCGCTGCTGCGGGGCCTGCTCGACCGCGACGCGGGCCTGGTTGACCCCGGTCGCACGGTGGTCGTTGTGACGCATCAGCTGCCGGCGGACACCGGGGCCGACCTGGTGATCGCGGTCGGGAGCGAGTCGGCATCCGCGCAGGAAGAGGCGACGATTTAATCGATTGCCAGGCCCTCGTGGCGGGCGTACCTTCGTCCGTACACGAGGAAGGAGGTGGTCTGAAGTTGAAGAACTACAGGACGCGTGAGGTGGCTGTCAGCTAGCCGCTACCGCTGACGGTGGGGTTCCATCAACCGCGCATCGCGGCTGGCGAATCCCAGGCAGCTACCCGGCCCCCGAGTCCCCGGTCGAGTCCGACCGGGATCCGTGCGACAAACGTCCGCGCACGGGTACGGCTCGGGGGCCGTTCTGCGCTCCGCGCCTGTGAGCGATTTTCACCCCACCAGGGGTACCGATCGCGCACAGTTCGGGCAGGGGTTGGTGCCCCGCCACCCGCTGCGTTCGAGCACCGTGCGCACCTCATCGGCCACGGCACAGGGGTCGTCGGTCACCTCTTCCCAGCCGTAGACGAGCTGGTCCGTCCCGGCCAGTGTCGCCGCGTTCGTGCGGCGACGATCGCGGCGGCGCACCTTTCGCGATGAATGCCACTTGTGTCCGTCAAGGCGAACAACCGTGTCCATCCCGGATAGGGAGTATGTGACGTCTTCGTAGAGCGTCACTCCATCGACGATCACCGGGCCTTGGCGCGTCGCGTCGGGAAGTCCGTGTGCCTGCTCGACGTCGACGGCGTAGTGGGACTCGAGCACCGACTGGATCCCGCCGGCGATCGCCACGCATGCGTCGTCGATCGCGCGGTTGAACCGTCGCGGTTTGCGTTCAGCGATCCGGGATCGCAAACGGGACAGCTGGATTCCGCCATTGGTGACACTGGCGATGACGGATCCATAGGCCTGCCGGGCGGTGGGCTGAGCGACAGCGAGGTCGATCGCGGTGTCGGCGAGGGAGGTACGGGGCGGATCGGTCGGAACCGAGATGTGGTCGTAGGCCCTGGAACGGTGCACGACCACGCCAGGATGCAGTGTGTCGCCGGTTCGCGGAACAGGCTCGTGTGGGCGGGTCGGACGTCGAATTGCGGTGGTCGACTGATGATGGGCGGAGCGCCCGTAGGGCACGGTGATGTGCGTTGGTGAATCGGGGGCGATGGGCAGAAAGCCCCATTCCTCGGCCGCGGTGTCATGGCTGAGGATCGCCGCCCCGCCCCCATAGAGCAGTGCCGCGCGCAGCGACATCGGTCTGGACAGGGGCCCGGTGGTGACCGCGTAGACACCAAACAGGAGGCGCTGCCACTGGCCCGACTCCACGAGGTACTGGACGTGTTTGCGGGTGTAGCCATGCGCGCAGGCCTGGGTGGCTGACAGGACTCCATGTTGGGCGTCGAGTAGTTGTCGCAGTGCAGGCTGGGTGGGATCGGTCATGCAACGGACGGTTGCCCGGACCAGTGACAGCGTGGCTGGGCGACACCGCGCACCGAGGCCTGGCTGTGGATGAATTCACTCCTGTGCACGACCAGGACTGTGAGCGAACTTCACCCCAGCTGGGGTATCGATCGCGCACGGGCGGCGAAGCCGCCGCTAGCCGATGTAGCGGGAGAGGCGGGCCGAGAGGTGCGGCTTCAGCGGACCGTCGGCGAGGATGCGCTCCTCGACGTAGGCGAGGTCGCCGCCCTCGACGATGCCGTACAGGCGCTTGGCGCCGCCGACAAGGGCGCCCTGCTTGCTGCGGATGACCACGTCGGTCGCGAGCTCCCAGCTGGACTGGGTCAGCGCCTGGCCGTAGTACAGCTCGACGACCCCGGAGCTGTGCGTGAGCAGCAGCTCGACGGTCTCCTCGTCGATGCTTCCCGGGATGCCGTCTCCCGCGACGCGCCAGTATCCGCTCTCGCGCAGGTCCGGCCGGACGTACTCACCGTCGGCGTCGAGAACCCAGGTCTGCGAATCCCAGTGCAGGTAGTTGCCGCCGTCGTGCGAGACCACGATCTGCTGACCGAAGCGGTACTCGCCGTCGGTCGGGTTGTTGGCCTCGCCCTCGCCGCGCCAGACGCCGACCAGGGGGAGCAGCGCGAGCATGCCGGGGTTCAGGTCGGGGCCGAGCCGCAGGTTGGCGGTGTCCTCGGGGATGGGGAGGCCGGGCAACACCGGGATGTTGCGCGCGCTGGTTTCCTTCGCGCGCTCCTCGGCGGCGGCTACGGCCCGATCGCCGCTGCCGCGCTGCACGTGCACCGCATCAGACGGCGCACCCTCGCCCGAGTGGGGCTGCGCACCGTCGTCAGGACCGGTCTGGCTCACGACTCGTCGGTCACCAGGCGGTACACGACGTACAGCGAGAACCAAGCAATCAGCACGGAGGCGAAGGCGAGTAGAACCTCGAAGAAGATGACCACGGGATCAGTGTAAACCGCTGCGTCGCAGCCGCATGCCGTGGGTGCCGACTGCATGGGAAACACCGAAGCGGCCCCGCTCCCTGGTGGGGGAGCGGGGCCGCGTGGCCGAACTGTGCACGCATTTCACCCCGGTTGGGGTGCGGAATCGCGCACGGGCGCCGGAGGCGCTTACTTCGAGACGGTGATGTCCACGTTGTGGACGCCGTTGCCCTCGGGGGTGACGGTGGTGTCGCCGTTGCCGGTGCTGGACAGCGCACGCACGGTCCAGGTGCCGGGGGCGGCGAAGAACCGGAAGTCGCCGGTGCCCGAGGCCACGACCTCGGCGGTGAACTCGCCGGTGCCGTCGAGCAGACGGACGAACGCGCCGCCGACCGGCTGGCCGTCAGCGGCCAGCACGCGGCCGGTGATGACGGTCTCCTTCTCGACGTCCACGCCCGCGGGCAGGGTCTGGCCCTGAACAGGTGCTCCACACATAACTAGGCTCCCAACTCGATCGGTGCACCCACGAGGGAGCCGTACTCAACCCAGCTGCCGTCGTAGTTCTTGACATTGTTCTTACCGAGGATCTCCTGCAGCACGAACCAGGTGTGGCTCGAGCGCTCGCCGATGCGGCAGTAGGCGATCGTTTCCTTGCTCTCGTCGAAGCCCTTCTCGGCGTAGAGCTTCGTCAGGTCCTCGTCGGACTTGAAGGTGCCGTCCTCGTTGGCGGTGGTGCTCCACGGGATGTTGATGGCGCCGGGGACGTGGCCACGCTGCTGCGCCTGCTCCTGCGGGAGGTGCGCGGGCGCGAGGATCTTGCCGGAGAACTCGTCGGGCGACCGCACGTCGACCAGGTTCTTGTTGCCGATGGCGTTGATGACCTCGTCGCGGAAGGCGCGGATGGAGGTGTCCGGCTCGCCGGCCTGGTAGGTGGTGGCCGGGCGGACGACCTCGTCCTTCGACAGCGGGCGGCCGTCGAGCTCCCACTTCTTGCGGCCGCCGTCGATCAGCTTGATGTCCTGGTGGCCGTACAGCTTGAAGTACCAGTACGCGTACGCGGCGAACCAGTTGTTGTTGCCGCCGTAGAGGACGACGGTGTCGTCGTTGGCGATGCCCTTGGCGGACAGCAGCGCGGAGAACTGCTCGCGGTTCAGGAAGTCACGACGGACGCCGTCCTGCAGGTCCTTGCGCCAGTCGAGCCGGACAGCACCCTCGATGTGGCCACCGTCGTAGGCCGAGGTGTCTTCGTCGACCTCGACGAAGACCGTCTTCGGTGCGGTGAGGTTCTGCTCGGCCCAGTCGGCAGAGACCAGGACGTCGGAGCGAGCCATGGTTTTCCTTTCGATACTTCTTGCGTGGGTATGAGGGGTGGTGCGGCCTAGACCGCGATCGAGGTCGAACTGCGGAAGCGGGCCACGAGCGGGTAGATCTGGCAGCCGAGGCAGAACGCGAAGGCCGCGTTCAGCAGTGCGGCGAAGAGGGCGAAGCCGGTGGCGACGGTGCCGACGACCGTGAGGCCGGTGAGGAAGCCGATCACGCCGACGACGGCGAAGGCGAGCCCGACGAACTGAGCGAACCGCAGCGGGGCGACCGGCTCTCGCTCGGTGACCGGGGACAGCCGCGGCGCGACGAACCGGGCGAACACGTGGCCGTACGGGCTGTTGCGGGGGCCGCGGGCCGCGCCGAGGCCGAAGACCACGGCCTGCGCCGCGAGCAGCAGGCCTGCCGCGACCAGGGAGAACGTCGACAGCACGAGCACGGCCACGAGGACACCGGTGGTGATCCAGGCCGCGAACCGCGGACCGCGGACATCGACCTGGTCGGCACTACCGGTGCGGGACCGGGAGGTGGTGGAGGTGGACATGGGAGAGAGCTCCTGCGCTTGAAACGGATGCCTTGACGTGCGGAGATGAACCGCGGGTATTCCGGATTGCGATCACGGCGCGATGCTCAGGCAGAAGGTGCCGGATGAGCGGAGAACGTCAGCCGTGTGATCAGCAGCAGGTACAGCAACAACCGCCGAGGCGGCACAGATCAACTGTGCGGCGTCGGGTGAGCATGAGCTCCTGGCTGGTTTGCACGAGGAGGAGCTTACCCGTTTTCGGGCTGGTGTGAATCCCCGGGTCCGCACAGGGGGAGCAGTGCGGCCCGCAGGTCGCCGGCGGTCGGGACCCCGGACACCCGATACCGCTGCGCCCCCGCGGCGTCGAAGATGAACGTGGTCGGCAGCGACAGGACGCCGAGTTCGGCTGCGAGCGCGGGGTTCTCGTCGATATCGACCTCGATCTCCACGGCCCGCGTCGTGCCCGGGTCGAGTTCCCCGTCGAGCGTCTCGAGGACCTGCCCGATCACCCGCCGGACGGCCGCGCACGGCCCGCACCAGTCGGCGGAGAAATGCAGGACCGCGGGGCCCGCACCCGCCACCCCGGCCTCGGCCAGCAGGGCGCGGCGGGCGTCGGAGCCGGAATCGGACGGGGTGGTGGCCCGCACCGCGCCCGATCGGGCCCGCAGCACCAGCCCCGCCGCTGCGGCCGCGACGAGGACAAGCGCGAGGACGAGCAGGCCGGTCACGGTGCCTGCAGATCGTCGAGGTTGATCACCACGTTCTCGCCCGAGCCCTCGATCACGACCTGCGATCCCTCCGCATAGACCTTCGTGGGCAGCACGCCGAAGGGCAGCTGCTGGGCCTCGACGGTGCGGGTGAACAGCCCGAGCACGGCCGGCTTGAACGGTGCGGGGACGGTGAAGTCCGCCTTGCCCTCGGGGCCGAAGTAGAGGTCGGTGGCGACGATCTTGACGTCCTCGCCGTCGAGCAGCAGGTCGGCCTGCACGCTGACGGCCGCAGACAGCGGCCCGATCGGAACCGTGCCGGTCAGCACCACGCCTCCGGACGTGGTCATCCCCGAACCGCCGGATCCGCCGGTGCCGTCGGACTTGTCCGCAGGCGGTGCGGACACCTGGAGGTCGGGGATCCCGAGGAACTGGCCGAGTGCGGTGGCGTCGATCAGGATCCGCCCGTCGAGCTGGTCGACGGGGACCGTCTTGACGCTGCCGTTCACCAGGTCGGACGCGGGAATGTTCACCCCACGCAGGTTCGCCTCGATGGTGACCTCGCCGAGAATCTGGCTGTCGACGCCCCGCGCGCGGATCTCGACATTGTCGTATTTGCCGTTCACGGCCTGGGTCAGGAAGGGGAAGCCGCCGATGGTCACGGCGGGGTCCGAGTTCAGCTGGCCGCCCTCGCGCAGGCTCCGCGAGACCCGGTACTCGGAGTAGGCGGCCGCGCCGAAGTCGACGACCACCGCGAGCGCCACGAGCAACACCAGGCTGAGAATCAGTTTCCGCACCGCACCATTGTTGCTGACCGGAACGGGGCTGCGTGGGGTGCCCGCCGGGCACGACACGTTAGTCTGTTCGAGTATCGCGTCACTGTCGGCCGTGCCCGGGCACATGAAACGGCGAGAAGGGGAGGCCGCGTGGAGCTGCTCCTGCTGACCTCGGACCCACACCCTGAGTCGGTGCTGCCTTCACTTGCGCTCCTGGCACATACCGTGCGACCTGCCCCGACCGAAGTCGCCTCGCTGCTCGAGGCCGGATCCGCGGACGTCGCGCTCGTCGACGCCAGGACCGATCTGGCTGCCGCGCGCGGCCTGTGTCGGCTGCTCGGCAGTACCGGGTCCGCGGTTCCCGTTGTGGCGGTTCTCACCGAGGGCGGACTGGTCGCGGTGAACGCGGACTGGGGTCTCGACGACATCCTGCTGCCCGGCACCGGGCCCGCCGAGCTCGACGCCCGGCTCCGGCTCCTCGTGGGGCGCAGCGGCGGCGTCGCCAGCCCGGAGAGCTCCGGCAAGATCACGCTCGGCGAGTTGGTCATCGACGAGGGCACCTACACGGCGCGGCTGCGTGGCCGCCCGCTCGACCTCACCTACAAGGAGTTCGAGCTCCTCAAGTACCTCGCGCAGCACGCGGGCCGCGTGTTCACCCGCGCGCAACTGCTGCAGGAGGTCTGGGGTTACGACTTCTTCGGCGGCACCCGCACGGTGGACGTGCACGTGCGACGGCTCCGCGCCAAGCTCGGCCCTGAGTACGAGGCCCTCATCGGCACCGTCCGCAACGTCGGCTACAAGGCCGTGCGGCCCAGCCGAAAGTCCGGCACCGTGCCCCAGCCCGCCGACGACCAGGGCGACGACGACGGTGGCGCGGTCGACGATTCGGAGCTGACGCCTGCCAACGGGACGGTCCTGTAGATGCCAGAGGCGGCCAGGAGCTGGTTCTATCTGCTCGACGACGACCAGGTCGCGCAGGTCCACGGTGTGCTGGACCGCGCGCTCGCTGCGGACGGGACCGCGCCGCTCTCCGAGCAGGCCGTGCACCACATAGCGGGTAAATCGGAACTGTCGCGGCACCTGCTGTGGACGCTCGACGATTCGATCGTCGGCTACGCGAGTCTCGAACCGCCCCACGGGGAGCACCCGGCGATGGTGGAGGTCGCCGTCGACCCGGCTCATCGGGGAACCAAGATCGGCCGGGGGCTGGTCAGGGAGGCCCTGGCGAAGGGCGGCGAGGGCGCCCGGGTCTGGGCCCACGGCGACCTGCCTGCCGCCCGTGCGGTCGCCGCGCATCTCGGCCTGCGTCCCGTCCGCGAGCTCTTGCAGCTGCGTCGACCGCTGGACCGGCCGGAACTCCCGGACGTCGCCGTTCCCGACGGCGTGATCCTGCGGACCTACGCGGGGCCCGAGGACGACGCCGAGTTGCTGCGGGTCAACGCCGCTGCCTTTGACTGGCATCCCGAGCAGGGATCGTGGACCGACAGGGAGATCGCCGAGCGGCGCGCCGAATCCTGGTTCGACCCCGAGGGCCTGTTCATCGCGGCCGACGCGGAGACCGGCGCCTTTCTGGGATTCCACTGGACCAAGGTGCACCCGGTGACGTCCGAATCGGACGAGCTCGGCGAGGTGTACGTGGTGGCGGTCGACCCGGCGGCGCAGGGCAGGGGCCTCGGTCGACTGCTCACCGTCGCGGGCTTGCGCTACCTGCGCGAGCGGGGCCTCGGGACCGTGCTGCTGTACACCGAGGCGGACAACGTCGCCGCGCTGCACACGTACGAGAGGCTCGGATTCGAGCGGTTTCACGTGGACGTCGCCTACGCCTGACGGGCTGTTTGCCGTGGCACGGGGTGAGATCTGCCTCACCCGGCCATGAGTTCACCCTCCGTTCACCATTCTGGGACGCTCTGTCCACCACCTGCCCCTACCTTTCTCGTTGGGCGGCGCCGTGCTGCCTGGTGCAGCGCTGACGCGGACTGCGCCACGGAACACCGCCCGATACGGGCGTGAAGTTGAGCCTCCCGGAGGAAATAGCGTGAACCTCAAGCGCAGTGCTGCGATGTTCGGTGTGCTGGCCGCAGGTGCCATGGCCCTGACCGCGTGCGGCAGCGACGACAACTCCGCCTCGGGCACGACGGTGGACACCTCCGCCTCGACTGCCGCCTGTGAGGGCAAGGACACGCTGTCCGCGGCCGGTTCCTCCGCGCAGAAGAACGCGATGGACGCCTTCACCTCCACCTACATCGCCGTGTGCAAGGACAAGGGCAAGACCGTCAACGTCGCCTACAACCCCAGCGGCTCCGGCGACGGGCGCACCCAGTTCATCGCCAAGCAGATCGACTTCGCCGGCTCCGACTCCGCCATCAAGGCCGAGCAGGCTGCCGCTGCCAAGGAGCGTTGCGCCGGCAACGACGCCTGGAACCTGCCGCTCGTCTTCGGCCCGGTCGCCCTCGCCTACAACATCGACGGCGTCGACAACCTCACGCTCAACGGCGAGGTCATCGCCAAGATCTTCAACGGCGGCATCAAGAAGTGGAACGACCCGGCCATCGCCGCGCTCAACAGCGGCGCCACCCTGCCGGACCAGGACATCACCGTGATCGTCCGCTCCGACTCCTCGGGCACCACCGACAACTTCCAGCAGTACCTGACCACCGCCTCGAAGGGCGCGTGGACCCAGGGCGCCGGCTCCGACTTCAAGGGCGGCATCGGTGAGGGCGCCAAGGGTTCGGCAGGCGTCGCGCAGGCCGTCGCGGGTGCGCCCGGCTCGATCACCTACGTCGAGAAGTCCTTCGCGGACCAGAACAAGCTCAAGGCCGCCCAGATCGACAGCGGCGCGGGCGCGGTTGCGCTGACCGAGGACTCGGCGAGCAAGGCGATCGAGGGCGCGGCCTTCAAGACCGAGGGCGTCGGCGACCTGACGCTCGACCTGAACTCGATCTACGGCACCACCGAGGCAGGCGCGTACCCGCTGGTCCTGGCCACCTACGAGATCGTCTGCTCCAAGGGCTACGACGCCGACACCTCCGCGGCCGTCAAGTCGTTCCTGACCAGCGCCGCCAACGAGGGCCAGTCGGAACTGTCCGCACAGGGCTACGTGCCGCTGCCCGCCACGGTCAAGGACAAGCTGAACGCGTCCATCTCGGCCATCGGCTGAGTGTTCCGACCGGTCCAGGCTCTATATTCAACGAAGAAGATTGCGAGCGCAGATGAGCGACGCGCCCACCCAATCGGCACCTCGCACCCCCACCCCCGGTGATGCCGGGGCCGGGGTGGGCGGTCCGCTCGGAACACCGGAGGCACCGATCACTCCAACACCTGCAGCCTCGTCCAAGACGGTGACGCGCCCGGGTGACCGGGTCTTCACCTCGATGGCGACCGGCTCGGCCGTGTTCATCTCGGTGCTGATCGCCGCGATCGGTGCGTTCCTGGTGTGGCGGGCGGTGCCCGCACTCGCCCGCAACGAGGTGAACTTCCTCACCAGCAGCGCGTGGGACACCGACAACATCAACAGCATGGCGTTCGGCGTCCTGGATCTGTTCCAGGTCACCGTGCTCGTGTCGGTGTTCGCCCTCGTGCTGGCCATGCCGGTGGCGCTCGGCATCGCGATCTTCCTCACCGAGTACTCGCCGAAGCAGCTCGCGCGGCCGCTGGCGTACGTGATCGACCTGCTGGCCGCCGTGCCGTCGATCGTGTACGGCCTGTGGGGCCTGCTGATCTTCGCCCCCGCGATCAAGCCGCTGGCCGTCTGGCTCAACGAGAACCTGTCGTGGATCCCGTTGTTCGCCACCGGCTCCGGCTCGATCGCGGGCGGCGGCACGATCTTCACCGCGGGCATCGTGCTCGCGGTGATGATCCTGCCGATCATCACCGCGGTCACCCGTGAGGTCTTCGTGCAGACCCCGACCTCCCAGATCGAGGCGGCGCTGGCGCTCGGCGCCACCAAGTGGGAGGTCGTCAAGACCACCATCATCCCGTTCGGGAAGTCCGGCTACATCAGCGGTTCCATGCTCGGCCTCGGCCGGGCGCTCGGCGAGACGATGGCGCTCTACATGATCCTGCGCACCACCTCGAAGGCGTTCGGATGGTCGCTGTTCGACAGCGGTTCCACCATCGCCTCGAAGATCGCGCTCGGCTACGCCGAGTTCAACAACGAGATCCAGGCCGGCGCCTACATCGCGGTCGGCCTCGTGCTGTTCATCCTGACCTTCGTGGTCAACGCAGCGGCCCGCGCCGCGATCGCCGGAAAGAGGGCCTGACATGACGGTGACCCTCGATCGACCCGTCAAGAAGCCGACCTTCCAGGGTGTCAGCGGGCGGCGACGCTTCGCCGACATGACGGCGGCGGTGCTCGTGACCCTCGCGGTGCTGGTCGCGCTGGTGCCGCTGGTGTGGGTGCTCTACACCGTGATCGTCCGCGGCCTGCCCGCGATGACCAGCGCGACCTGGTTCACCAACTCGTTCAGCGGCCTGTCCGCCTCCGCCACCGGCGGCGGCATCTACCACGCCTTGATCGGAACCCTGATCCAGGGACTGGTGTGCGCCGCGCTGTCGATCCCGCTCGGGCTGTTCGTCGCCATCTACCTGGTGGAGTACGCGGGCCCGTCGAAGCTGGGCCGGCTCACCACGTTCATGGTCGACATCCTCAGCGGTGTCCCCTCCATCGTGGCCGCGCTGTTCATCTACGCCCTGTGGATCGCGACCTTCGGCTTCCCCAAGTCCGCGTTCGCGGTGTCGCTGGCGCTGGTCCTGCTGATGGTCCCCGTGGTCGTCCGCAGCACCGAGGAGATGCTCCGCATCGTGCCGCAGGACCTGCGCGAGGCCTCCTACGCGCTCGGCGTGCCGAAGTGGAAGACGATCATGCGGATCGTCGTCCCCACCGCGCTGCCGGGCATCATCACCGGCGTCATGCTGGCCCTTGCCCGCGTGCTCGGCGAGACCGCGCCGCTGCTGATCCTGGTCGGCTACGCGCCCTTCATCAACTTCGACATGTTCAACGGCGAGATGGGATCGCTGCCCGGCGTCATGGTCGCCGAGATGAACAACCCGACCGACGCCGGCGCCAGCCGTATCTGGGGCGCGGCGCTCACGCTGATCATGCTGATCGCGGTGCTGAACATCGCGGCGAAGGCGATCGGTCACCTCTCCCGGGTCCGGAGCAAGTGACCACGATGAGGGCAGGAGCGAAGCCTGCGCAGCGACCGAATCTCAGTACAACGCTCACACAACCCCGAGGGAGCCACCATGGCCAAGCGTCTTGATCTCAAGGACGTCAACATCTACTACGGCAAGTTCCACGCCGTCGCGGATGTGGGTCTGTCCGTGCCCCCGCGCAACGTGACCGCCTTCATCGGCCCCTCCGGTTGCGGCAAGTCGACGGTGCTGCGCTCGCTCAACCGCATGCACGAGGTCACCCCCGGTGCTCGCGTCGAGGGCGCCATCCTGCTCGACGGCGAGGACATCTACGGCTCGCAGGTCGACCCGGTCGGTGTCCGCCGCACCATCGGCATGGTGTTCCAGCGTCCGAACCCGTTCCCCACCATGTCGATTCGCGACAACGTGGTGGCCGGGCTGAAGCTGCAGGGGGTGCGCAACAAGAAGCAGCTCGACGAGGTCGCCGAGCAGTCGCTGCGCGGCGCCAACCTGTGGAACGAGGTCAAGGACCGTCTCGACAAGCCCGGTGGCGGGCTCTCGGGCGGCCAGCAGCAGCGTCTGTGCATCGCCCGCGCGATCGCGGTCTCGCCCGACGTGCTGCTGATGGACGAGCCGTGCTCGGCGCTCGACCCGATCTCGACGCTGGCCATCGAGGACCTGATCACGGAGCTGAAGAAGGACTTCACCATCGTGATCGTCACGCACAACATGCAGCAGGCCGCCCGGGTCAGCGATCAGACCGCGTTCTTCAATCTCGAGGCCACCGGCAAACCGGGCCGGCTCGTCGAGATCGACGACACCGAGAAGATCTTCTCGAACCCGACGCAGAAGGCCACCGAGGACTACATCTCCGGCCGCTTCGGATAGGCGATCAGTCCGGCGACCTGACCAGCCGGACGTGGGTGACGGCGGGCGAGCTCACGAGTTCGGCGCACTCGTAGCCGTTCGCCCCACCGTCGAGCCGGTCGAAGAGCCGCTCGCCGCTCCCGAGCAGGATCGGCACGATCGCCAGGTGTAGCTCGTCGATCAGCCCGGCGCGCAGGTACTGCTGGATAGTGTCGGCTCCGCCGCCGATCCGTACATCCAGGCCTGCCGCCGCGTCGAACGCCCGCTCGAGCGCCGCCTCGATTCCGTCGGTCACGAAGTGGAACGTCGTCCCGCCCGCCATCTCGACGGACGGGCGCGGGTGATGGGTGAGCACGAAGGTGTCGTGATGGTAGGGCGGGTTGTCGCCCCACCATCCGGTCCACTCGCCGTCTCCCCAGCCGCCGCGGATCGGTCCGAACATGTGGCGCCCCATGATGGTCGCGCCGATCCCATCGTCGCCGCGGGCGAGGAAGGCGTCGTCGAGGCCCTCGTCACCGCCGTCCTCGCCGAGCATCCTGCGGCCGGTCCTGGTCGCGAACACCCACTCGTGGAGTCGCTCACCGCCGACCCCGAGCGGGTTGTCGGCACTCTGGTCCTGGCCCGCCGCGTATCCGTCGAGCGAGATCGCGAGGTTGTGTACGCGCAGCTTCGGCATGGCTGTCTCCCCATGGGTCGGTGGATCCTGTCGGTGGGTAGACCAGGTTCGGCTGCCGAACTCATCGCGGAGCAGACAGACGCCCCGACCGGGAACGGTCGGGGCGTCTGTGTCGGTGGTCGGGTGGGACCCGGTGTGGTCAGGACTCCAGCGAGGTGGTCTCGTCGGGGTCGACGGGCATCTTGCCGGTGACCAGGAAGATGACGCGCCGGGCGACCTCGACCGCGTGATCGGCGAAGCGCTCGTAGAACCGGCCGAGCAGGGTGACGTCGACGGCCGCGGCCACGCCGTGCTTCCACTCCCGGTCCATCAGGACGCTGAAGAGGTGGCGGTGCAGATCGTCCATCGCGTCGTCCTCCTCGCGGAGCTTCGCGGCCCGCTCGGGGTCGCGGGTCTCGAGGACCTCACGCGCGCCTGCCCCGAGTGCGACCGCGATCCGGCCCATCTCGGCGAAGTAGCCGTTGACCTCCTCGGGGAGCACGTGGTTCGGATGTCGGCGGCGCGCGATCTTGGCGACGTGCAGCGCCAACGCCCCCATCCGGTCGATGTCCGAGACGATCTGGATTCCGCTGACCACGGACCGGAGGTCGCCGGCAACCGGCGCCTGCAGCGCGAGCAGGGCGAACGCCCGCTCCTCGCAGGCGACGCTGAGCTCGGTGATCTGGTCGTGATCGCTGATGACCTGCTCGGCCAGCGACAGGTCGGCCTGGAGCAGCGACTGCGTCGCCCGCTCCATCGCCGCGCCAGCCAGGCCCGCCATCTCGCCGAGCATGTCGGCGAGCTCGGTCATCTGTTCGTTGTAAGCCACGCGCATGGAATCAAAGCCTACGGTGTGTGGGATACCAAGTCACGGTCATTGGGTTAACGCGGCATGAATGACGGTGCACGTCAGGGCGGTAAATGCCCGTTATGCGCAGGAATCGTCTGCCGCATTGGTGAACGCCAGATCGGGGGGCAGGGTGTCGGCGGCTGAGGCGCTCTTCGGGGCCAGCGTCGGGGTCAGCGGGGCGCCGACGGACTTGGGCTGGGCGACCTTCCCGGAGAAGCTCGACCCGAGCACCACCTCGACGATGCCGCCCAGTTCGGTGGACTCCTGCAGCACCGCACCTGGCAGGGAGGACGCCACCGTCGCGGCCTCCGCCTCGAGCCCGGGGGAGTAGCGGACCAGCGTGTTCGTGCTGGTGCCGCTGTAGTTCCCGACGCTGTAGATCTGGAATCCGTACGAGCCGAGGTCGTCGGCGGCGGTGGCGGCGAGTCCGGTGACACCGGACCCGTTGGACACCTGCAGCGAGACGTCCGTCGGGCTGACCGCCTCGAGCGCAGGCGGCGCGGGCGCGGCGGGCTTCGGGGCCGCGTGTGTGGAGGAGGGGGGCGCTTCCTTGCGCTCCTCGCCCGGCAGCGGCTCGTCGTCGATGATCGCCTGGAAGATCGCGTCGATGTCGTCCTGGCGGGGGATCTCGTTGCCCAGCTCGTTGGTGCCAGCGGTGGGGACGGTGAGGAAGGTGACCGCGCCCGCGTCGACGTTCTGCAGCGACCGGCCCAGCATCACGAGCGACTTGGTGTCGATGTTCTGGACGAACGTGTCGCGGGTGAAGGCGTTGATGAAGCCGTTGAGCTTGCCCGGGTCGAAGAGCACCTTGTTCGACAGCGCCCCGCGCAGCAGCGAGGAGAGGAACATCTGCTGGCGCTTGATCCGGCCGTAGTCTCCGTTGCCCTCGGCCTCGACCTTGCGGGCACGGACGTAGTTCAGCGCGGTGGCGCCGTCGATCGTCTGCTTGCCGGGGTTCGGCAGCACGGTTCCGAGCTCCCCGTCGATCAGGGGTGTGGTCGTGCAGACCTCCACCCCGCCGACCTGGTTGACCATCGACTCGAAACCGGAGAAGTCCATGGCCACGAAGTGGCCGATCTTGAGGCCCGACATCTTCTGGATAACCTTGACCAGGCACTTCGGCCCGCCGAACGCGTATGCCGAGTTGAGCTTGTCGTTGTCCGCCGCCGGATTCATCTCGGTCGAGTACTGGCCCGTGTCGCTGTTCCAGTCCGCGCAACTCGGCCGAGCGATGTCCAGGTCGCGGGGGAACGACACCGCCACGACCCGGCTGCGGTCCGCCGGGATGTTGACCAGGATCACCGTGTCGGCGCGGGCGCCCTCGGCATCGGCGACCGAACCGGCACCAACGCCGCCGTTCGCGCCCGCCCTGGTGTCGGTGCCCACGATCAGGTAGGTCTCGTCGCCGGTCTGCCCGCCCGGGTCGACGACGTCGGTGCTGTCGAGATCGAGCGCGGCCACCTGACTGAAGCCGTTGTCGGTGTTGCGCAGGTAGCCCCACGCGACGCCGGTGATCCCGACGGAGGCCGCCGCGGCCACTGCCACGGCGCTGCGGCCGAGTACCCGCCACCGTTTCTGCTTGCGGCTCTTGCTCGCGGCGAGCCGGGTCTCGCCCGGCGCGCCGACGCGGGCGGGCTCACCGACGGTGGGGCCGACGTGTTCGGGTTCCGCCCGGCGCAACCAGCCGGTGGTCGGCGAGGCAGGCGGGTCGGGCACTGGATCCTGCCGCGGGCGGGCGGGCGGTAACGGCGACATCGCGGGGGTCTTCATCCGGCCGCTGTCGCCCGGGGGCGGGCCGACGCGGTTCACCAGGTCGGAGACGGACAGCCGCTCGGTGTGCTCACCGGGTTCGCTGTGCCGGTGGCCGATCCGGCCGCTGTCGGTCCGCTGCTGGTCGGGCGGGCCGGATTCCGGCCGTTTCGGGGTGGGCGGCTGCTGCGACTCGGGCCGGTACTGGGGCCGGCTCACGTGTGAGAGCGGTCGTTCCCAGGGAGCGCGACCTTCAGGCACTGGGCCCGGAGTCTGATCGTCGCTCACCTACTTGAACCCTGCCTCTCACCTCTGCGCTCACCGCCACACCGGACGGTCACAACATGATACTTATCGGGACTCCTGGTTCCACGCAAGCTAGGGCGCCGCAGGATCGGTGCCTGCGCGGCGACCGGACTGCACTGGTCAGCCGCCCGAATGCATCAGATCGGCGCCGGCGGGCACCAGGCAGTCCTCCGGGTCGTCGAGCCAACCCTCGGGCAGGGAGACCTTGCCGGGCGACCCCTGGCGCCCGCGCGGACCCTCGGCGTCCTTGGGGAAGGGCACCGTCGGGTCGAGCTGGGCGAGCAGGTCGTCGAGCTCGGTGAGGGTGGACACCATCGCCATCGCCACCCGCATCTCCGACCCGGCGGGGAAGCCACGGAGATACCAGGCGACGTGCTTGCGCAGCTCCCGCAGGCCCTTGTCCTCGCCGTGGTGGTCAGCCAGGAGCTCTGCGTGCCGCCGGATGATGGACGCGACCTCGCCGAGGTTGGGCGGGGTCGGTTCGGGGGTGCCTGCGAGAGCGGCACTCAGCTCGGCGAACAGCCAGGGCCTGCCGAGGCAGCCGCGGCCGACGACGACGCCGTCGCAGCCGGTCTCCGCCATCATCCGGACCGCGTCCTCCGCGGCGAAGATGTCGCCGTTGCCGAGGACCGGGACGTCGGTGACGTGCTCCTTGAGCCGGGCGATCTCGTTCCAGTCCGCGGTGCCCGAATACCGCTGGGCGGCGGTGCGAGCGTGCAGGGCCACCGCGGCCGCGCCCTCGCCCGCGGCGATGCGTCCCGCGTCGAGGTGGGTGTGGTGCTCGTCGTCGATGCCGACCCGGAACTTCACGGTGACCGGGATGTCGGTGCCCTCCGTCGCGCGGACCGCGGCCGCGACGATCTGGCCGAACAGGGTGCGCTTGTACGGGAGGGCCGCGCCGCCGCCCTTGCTGGTCACCTTGGGAACCGGGCAGCCGAAGTTCATGTCGATGTGGTCGGCCATGTTCTCGTCGACGATCATCTTCGCGGCGGCGTAGGTGGTGGCCGGGTCCACGGTGTACAGCTGCAGCGACCGCGGCGTCTCGGTTGGCCCGAAGGTGGTCATGTGCAGGGTCGCGGGCTGGCGCTCGACCAGCGCCCGCGCGGTCACCATCTCGCAGACGTACAGGCCCGAGGTGCTGCCCGACCGCTCGAGTTCGAGCTCACGGCACAGGGTGCGGAACGCCACGTTCGTGATGCCCGCCATCGGGGCGAGCACGACGGGGCTGCGCAGCTCCAACGAGCCGATTCGGAGGTGCTGGCCGGCGGGTGATGACATTCGATACCTCGATAGAAAGGGCTGTGCCCGGTACCTGTTTCGGTACCGGGCACAGAATAGCTGGCGCTGTCAGGAAGCCTGCTGCTCGCGCTTGGCGGCCTCGCGGGCCAGCATGCGGTCGCGCTGCTCCTCGAACTTGACGGCCTGCGCCTCGAGGTTCTCGAGGAACTTGGCGAGGGACTCACGGGTCTGCTCGCCCTCGGCGGTGAAGTCGGTGCGCTCGAAGATGTTCCACTTGCGGAGCACCGGCATCACCACCTCCTCGAGGTGCTGACGGAGGTCGTAGATGCCGTGCTTGGCCATCAGCACGCCGTTGCGGCGGAAGTTGGGCATGCCTGCGCCGGGCATCTGGAAGTTCTGGACGATCTCGTTGATCGATCGCAGCGCCTGATCGGGCGCCAGGTCGAGGGCCGCACCGCAGATGTTGCGGTAGAAGATCATGTGCAGGTTCTCGTCCGCGGCGATGCGCTGCAGCATCTTGTCGGCGATGGGCTCGTTGCAGGCCTTGCCGGTGTTGCGGTGCGAGACGCGGGTCGCGAGTTCCTGGAAGGTCACGTAGGCGACGGAGTGCAGCAGGCCTGCGGCGCCGCCGTCGGGGAGCGACGAGTAGCCGTTGGTCATGTGCTCCATGCGGAAGCGCTCGAGCTCGACGGGGTCGACGGCGCGGGTCACGACGAGGTAGTCGCGCATCACGATGCCGTGCCGGTTCTCCTCGGCGGTCCAGCGACCGACCCAGGTGCCCCAGGCGTGATCCATCGAGAAGTTCTCGGCGATCTCGCGGTGGTAGGAGGGCAGGTTGTCCTCGGTGAGCAGGTTGGTGATCATGGCCGCGCGCGCGACCTCGTCGAGCTGCGACTGCTCGATGTCCCAGTCGTCGCCGCCCATCGCGGCGAAGTTGCGGCCCTCGTCCCACGGGACGTAGTCGTGGGGGTGCCATTCCTTGGCCATGGAGATATGGCGATTGACGTTCTCCTCAGCAACCTGCGCCAGCTCCTGAAGCAGTTCGAGTTGGGTCAGATCCCTGGCCATACGCATGCCCTCCAAGTGTCGTCCGAAATCGGCTCAACGTAGCCTACGGGACCGTAACCACGTTGTGAATCGTTTGAAAGGCTCACAGCCTGGGAATTTCCCGCCGGGCATGGGTCAGCCCCCTTCCGGCTCATCGGCCCCGTCGGGCGGTTCGTTACACGCGGGTCGGGGGAGATACCGCGCGGATTCCCGCCGCCGAGAACAGAGATGGCGGCGTCCCGACCGGGACGCCGCCATGTCGGCAGAGATCGTTGTCGACTACTTGCGTCCGCCGCCGAGGAGGCCGCCGAGCAGGTCGCCGAGGCCGCCGGCCGCGCCGCCGCCCGCCGCACCGCCCAGGATGCTGCCGAGGACGTTGCCGAGGCCGCCTGCGGACTGCCCGCCGCCGCCGAGCAGGCCGCCGAGCAGGTCGCCGATGCCGCCGCCGGACTGGGCCTGCGCGGGCGCCGCCGCGCCGCCGCCGGAGAACTGCTTGGCGATGAACGCCAGCACGATGGGGGCCAGGATCGGGAGCAGCTTGCCGACCAGGTTGCTGTCACCGGCGCCGCCCGTGTTGCCCAGCGCGCTGATCACCTGGTTCTTGTTGTCACCGAACACGTTGTTGACGATCTTCTCGCCGTCGGCCTCATCGACCTGGTCGATGTCGACGCCGCCGGTGAGCAGGGCCGGATCGGAGTGCTGCGCGAGAGCGGATTCCAGTGATGCGGCACCGGCCGGGTCCTGGGCGTTCGCCTCGAGGCCGCCGACAAGGGTCGGGATGGCCGTCTTCACCGCCGCGGTAGCGGTCTCCTCGTCGACCCCGAGCTTGGCAGCGATCTGGCTGATCGGGATCTGGGACAAAAGGTCGTCAAGTGATGCCATGAGTGCCCGCCTCTTCGTGGACGCTCTTTTATCGAGTGTCCGGGTGCGTCCGACCCTAGTGACCGTTCCGGCAGGTTGGGAGGAGCGGCGCGCGGACCGGCGCGTCGATTCAGACGGTCGCGGAGGCCTTTTCGCGCGGGACGAGGCACGCGAGCAGCGCCACGACGAGCCCGCCCGCAACGAGGTTGAGGCCCATCTGATTGCTCAGCAGGTTCGACGCATGGTCGCGGAAAGCGTCGCCGAAGCGTTCATTGACCCGAAAGAAGAACGCGGCCAGGGTGATCACACCGACGATGACGCCGGCCCAGCCGAGCGCCCTCGAGCCGACGAGCGCGCTGAGCAGGAGGAGCACCGCCGAGGCCACCAGCAGCATCGCCATCGACTTGTAGAACGTCACCGACTGATCGCCGAGCTGCTCGAGTGCCCAGCCTGAGGGGAATCCGTTTATCAGGTCGCGGATCTCGACCTCGGTTGGCGTGACTTCCTGCATGATCGGCAGGAACGCACCGATGCCGATCGCGATCCCGCACAGCAGCAGGACGAAGTGGACCCAGGTTCGCATGGCGCTCTCCCTCGGGATCGGATCGGGTGTCACGCGTGCTCGACTCACGGTAACAACACGCAGGGTTCGCCGCTGGCGGAACCCGATCGATGCGAGCAGGATTCACGCCAAGGGCGACAACATGCGACGTCTCGAGGAGGACGGTGCGACATGAGCGAGGAGAACGCCACCACCGGTGCTGCACCGGCCGGGAAGGCGGGAATGCCCGGCTGGGCGAGGAAGGTTGTCGCCGGGCTGATTCTCGCTGTCGTCCTGGTGATCACGTACTTCATCCTGGCCGCGTTCCTGCCTCGATGGTGGGCCCAGCAGGCCGGGGCATTGTCGTCGGGCAGCTTCACGCGGGGCATCGCATGGGGGCTGATGTACGGCGTGCTGTGCACGGTGGTGCCGCTGTTGCTGTTCTACCTGGCCTGGCGGGTCCGCGGCAGGAAGCACGGCCGCGTGGTGCAGGTGGTGGCGGTGATCCTGGGAATCGTTGCGGCGCTGCCGAACCTGCTGACCCTCACGGTGGTGTTCGGGGGGAACACCGCAGCCCACGCGGGGGAGCGGATCCTCGACGTGGACGCGCCCGGCTTCCGGGGTGCGTCGCTGGTCGGCGCGATCATCGGGGCGCTGGCCTTCGCGGTGTTCGTCGCCCGCAGCGTGTCCTACCGGCGCCGTGGGGCGGAGCTGGCCAGGATGCGCGGGGAGGAAAGGGCGCGCCGAGAGGCGGTCGCGACGGACGCGGAGGTCGCGTCGGGGCCGGACGAGCAGGGCTGAGTCCCGCGGCTCATGCTCGGCGGGCGACGAAGTCGCGAAAGCGCCGGACCGGCGGTGTGAGCGGGCGGTCCCGGACCCAGATCATGCCGATCTCGCGCGCCGCACGCGCGCCGCGGATCGGGATGACCACGATCCCGTCGGGCCAGCGGGCCCCCTGCGCGACCGGGACAAGCGCCACTCCCAGCCCGGCGGACACCAGGCCCGTCGTCGTGGCGAGTTCACTGCTCTCGAAGACGATCTCGGGCGTGAATCCGGCCCCCTCCGAGGCCTCGTCGAGGAGCCGTCGCATGCCGAAGTCGGGATGCATGGCGATGAACGGCTCGTCGGCGGCGTCACCAAGGCCGATGGCGGCGCGGCCGGCGAGGCGATGCCCGGCGGGAACCGCGAGCGCGAGGGGCTGGCGGCTCAGCAGCAGCCACTGCAGATCGGCGGCGTCCGGTCGGGGCGAGACCACGGCCAGATCGGCATCGCCGGACCTGACCCGTTCGCCGAGGAGCCCGGCCGCGCCCTGATGCAGGGCGAACCGGACCTGCGGCGCCTCGGCGCGGAAGCCCCGGATCAGATCGGGGATCAGCCAGGTGCCGAACGAGTGCAGGAAGTCGAGTCGCACGGTGCCTGCCGAGGGGCTGGTCATGGCGGCTATCCGCTCCTCGGCGCTTGTGAGTTCCCTCAGCGCACGCGAGGCGTGCTCGAACATCAAACGGCCGTGCTGGTTGAGGCGGAGACGGCGTCCGTGACGGTCGAACAGTTCCACGCCGAGCTGTCGCTCGAGCCGGGCCAACCGGCGGGACAACGTCGGTTGTGACAGTCGCAGTATGTCGGCCGCGGAGGTCACCTGACCCTCCTCGGCGAGGATCACGAACCAATTCAGGTCGGCGGAGAGCATGTCGGTCCGATCCCTTGACGACTACATATGTTCTATTCGCATATAGAACACCAAAAACTCTCATTATGTCGATAAGCGCGGACCGGTCAGGATGGACTTCGGAGGCCATCAGATGACCATGACGACGACACTCGCGGGGCGAGACGTACCGCACCGACGCGGATCCCCCGGCTACACCAGGACCACGCTCGCCCTGTTCGCGGCCGGGCTGACCACCTTCATCTCGATGTACTCGACGCAGGCGCTGCTGCCCGCGCTGGCAGAGGACTTCGCGGTGCCGCCTGGCACGGCCGCGCTCGCGGTCTCGGTGACCACCGGCGTGCTCGCGATTGCCGTCATCCCGGCGAGCGTGCTCTCCGAGCGGTTCGGACGCACCAGGGTGATGATCTGGTCGGCCGTGCTGTCCTGCGCCGTCGGGTTGGTGCTGCCCCTCAGCCCGACGATCGAATGGCTGCTTGTCGGTCGCGTGGTCCAGGGGGTTGCCCTGGCGGGCATCCCGGCCGTGGCGATGGCGTATCTCGCCGAGGAGGTACACGGCACGGATCTGGGGGCCGCGATGGGCCGGTATGTCGCAGGAACCACCATCGGTGGGCTGCTCGGCAGGCTGATCCCGTCCACGGTGCTCGACATGAGCACCTGGCGATGGGCGATGGAGGCGTCCGCGGTGGCCGCGTTGCTGCTGGCGGTCGTGATGGCCAAGGCGATGCCGGAATCGCGCTTCTTTCGGCCGAAGCCGGTGAGCTGGGGGACCGTCACGGCCAACCTCGTTCTGCACCTGCGCAACCCGGATCTCCGGGTGCTGTTCGCGCTCGGATTCATCCTGATGGGCGGTTTCGTCTCCGCCTACAATTTCCTCGGTTTCCGGCTGCTGGCCCCGCCGTTCGATCTGACGGAGGCGGCGGTCGGCGCGGTCTTCCTGCTCTACCTCGCGGGGACGGTCACCGCCGCGGTGGCCGGTCGACTGAGCGACCTGGTCGGCAGGCGGTGGGTGCTCCTGGCGGCGGTGTGTACGAGCGCGGTCGGTCTGGTGGTGACGCTGCCGGACGATCTCGCGCTGGTGCTGGTCGGCATGCTGCTGTTCACCGGCGGGTTCTTCGCTGCGCACTCGGTGGCCAGCGGCTGGGTGGGTGCGCTCGCCACCGAGCACCGTGCGGAGGCGTCCTCGCTGTACCTGTGTGCCTACTACCTCGGCTCGAGCCTGGCCGCCGCCGGTGCCGGCCTCGCCTTCGGGTGGGGCGGATGGACGGCGACCGTGGCCTACATCGGCGCGCTGCTGCTCGCCGCGATCTGGCTCTCCGTTGTGATGCTCCGGAGGGTCGAGGTCAGACGCGCTGACGCGCCCGCATGAGCGGCAGGCTGGCCTGCTGCCTGGCCGCGAGGCCGAGCGCGCCCGCCGCGGTCACGATCGCCCCCGCGGCCACGGACACGATCGCGGCCGCAGTCGTCCCGTTGGGGAAGTCCATCGCCAGCGGTGTGGCGAGCAGGAAGAGCCCGAGCGCGATGAGACCCCAATGGCTCGACCGTGATTCGGTGGTCATCGCCCACAGGCCTGCGGAGTAGGCGAGCAGGCCGAGGATGAGGATGGCGCCGGTGATCTGCCGGTAGCCGTGATCCGGCACCCACATGCTCAGGATCACGAGAGCGATCCCGGTCGCGACGACGACCATGTCGCGGCGTACCTCGCGGACGTGTTCGGAATCGCTCATCGCAGCCTCCCTGATGGTGCGCCGCCACGCTCACCGGCCTATCGGAGCGTGACGTCACTCGCTTCCGGTGTCCCCATTCTGGACCCGCTGTGGGTGGGTGTCGAGCCGTGAATCGGATTCGGGAGGCACTCAGTCCAGGCCGGCTTTGCCCGAGGCGGGGCTGCTGAACAGGGGTTGCGGCGGGGCGGGCGTCGACCCCGGCGTCGGGGCCGAGCCCGTGAGGCTGATGGTCTCGGGGTGGCTGAAGAGGGGGACCGGAGGATCGACCATGTGTTCCATTGGGTGAGCATGCGCCAATCCGGCGCGGAAGGCCATCGACGCGCCGAGACGAAACTGGCCCCGCCGGGCGATTGCCCGGCGGGGCCGGCGGTGCCCCCAGTAGGGCTCGAACCTACGACCTGCGGATTAAAAGTCCGTAGCTCTACCAACTGAGCTATAGGGGCGCGGTGCAGAAGTCTAGTGGCTTCGCCGGGTCGGCGAGGACAGGACCCCGGCAACGGTGACCGCGCCGATCTCGGCCGCGTCGACGCCCGTTCGCGGCCGGGTGCGCGATGATGGCGGGGAGGTCATGGGAGGGCTGATGGAGAAGCCGCGAATCGACCCGGTTCAGGTGTCGTGCGAAGTCCGAAACCGGCTCTACCGGAGGGCGGTACTGGCAGGTTCGGATCTTCCGCTGGACGAGATCGCCTCGTACCGGTCGGACGAGGACGCGCTCATCTGGGTCGATCTGCTCGCCCCGTCGGTCGGCGACATCGTCGCGCTGGCCCCGTTGATCGGAGGCGCGGTGGCGTTGCATCCGTTGGCCGTGGAGGGAGCGATCACCGGACACCAGCGCCCCCGGCTGGTCAGGTTCCGCGATCACAGCATGTTGCACACGCGTGCTGTGCGTTTCGATGCGAAGGCCGGTCGGCTCAGCACCACCGACATCTCGATCTTCATCCTCGACCGCGCACTGATCACCATCCGGTCCGACGACCGTTTCGCGATCGACCCGATCCTCGAGAGCTGGGATGACAACCCGGATCTCGCGGGATTCGGCGTCGGCTTCCTGCTGCACACGGTCCTCGACGAGATCGTGGACGGGTATTTCGTCGCCCTCGATGCCCTGGACGAGGAGATCCAGGGGCTCGAGGACGAGCTGCTGGTCTCGGACAGCGCACAGAGCGCGGGACGGTCGAGGAACGCGGTCCAGCTGCAGAGCTTCACGCTCCGCAAGGCGGTGGTGCAGCTGTCACGGTCGGTGCTCCCGATGAACGAGGCCTTCAGCGCGCTGCTCCGGCAGGGCGCGCACGTGCTCGACGCCGAGATGACGCCCTACTACCAGGACATCTACGACCATGCCCTGCGCGCCACCGAACGAATCGACGGGCTGCGTGACACCATCGAGTCGATTCTCGCGACCAACCTTGCCATGCAGGGCAATTCGCTCAACGAGATCATGAAGAAGCTCACCGCCTGGGCCGCGATCATCGCCATTCCCACCGGGGTGACGGGCTACTTCGGCCAGAACATCCCGTTTCCCGGCTTCGGCCAGACGGAGGGGTTCTGGCTGAGCGCGGTCCTGCTGGTCGGGCTCGCCTTCGGGCTGTGGCTGAGTTTCAAGCGCCGCGACTGGCTGTGAACGAGCGCCGAATCGCGTGGCGTGGAGAACACAAACGGCTCGGGTGCGCACCCCCTGCGCCGCACCCGAGCCAGCTGAATCGTACCACTCGGTGTGTTCTGCGGTCTGGATACCTTACCCGCAGGTAGGTGGAATCCGCATGCGGTTCCCCCGAAAAGGTCCAAATTAGGGATAAGGTGACAACGAGGTCGTCTGGTGGCCTGTCGGGGCACGGGATAGAGCTGCACGGTTTTCGGAGGCGACTGGCTCATATGGCACGTCAACAGGAACGCGCACGTCGGACGCGCGCGGCGATCGTGGAAGCCGCTGCGGTGGAGTTCGCCCGCAGGGGCTACGCCGCCGCGTCGGTGAACACGATCCTCGAGGGATCACACGCCACCAAGGGCGCGATGTATTTCCATTTCGAGTCGAAGGAAGAGCTGGCCCGGGCCGTTCTCGCCTCGGCGCTCGAGCACTACACGCAGACCAATGATCGCTGGAAGGCCGTCGACGCCGATCCGTTCCAGGTGCTGCACTCGATCATTGTGGAGCTGGCGGAGCGGTTCGCCAACGACGTCATCGTCCAGGCGGAGTTCCGGCTGATCGTCGAGCCCGAGTTCTACGCCGAGGTGCGGTCCGGTGGTTCTCAGGTGTGGGGACAGACGGCGTACGAACTCGTGCAGCGCGCGCAGGCCGAGGGGCAGCTCCGGCCTGGGGCCGACCCCGGCACGTTCACCCGCGTCCTCGGTGCGGCACTGGCCGGCCAGCGCTACATGCTCGACCTCACCACAGACAGCACGCCGCTGCGCGAACGCTTCGAGGAAGCGCTCGCGGTCGTACTCGAGGCGACGGCGTCGCAGGAGTGGCTCGAGGGCTGGCGTCGCACCGGCTGGCTGGACCTCCGCGCCGACACTGGGGTCGAAACCCCCGAAAATGGGCCAGAAACCGGCTCTGACCATACGATTTGAGTTTTTCCGAATCAGTGTCTTAAGCTATCCCAGCTCCCAACGGAAAGCCGTTGAGGGAATTGCCGGAGAGATTCGGCGGGCCCCCTTCGTCTAGCGGCCTAGGACGCCGCCCTTTCAAGGCGGTAGCGCGGGTTCGAATCCCGTAGGGGGTACAGTACGACCGGTAAGATCGAGTGTTGTTGACACCAACACTTTTGCAAGGCCCTGTGGCGCAGTTGGTTAGCGCGCCGCCCTGTCACGGCGGAGGTCGCGGGTTCGAGTCCCGTCAGGGTCGCAAAGTGCCGTAAGGCACAGCGCGATAGGCATTCGGTTCGGGTGCCGCCCGGCCAGGTAGCTCAGTTGGTACGAGCGTCCGCCTGAAAAGCGGAAGGTCGCCGGTTCGATCCCGGCCCTGGCCACCAGAGTGGTTTGATGAGACTCCGGCTTCGAGTTCGACTCGAGGTCGGAGTTTTTTCGTTTGTCCGTCCGGTCACCGGCTCCCGGGGCTGACGACTCCGTTGTCGAAGGCGTACACAATCGCGGCGGCCCGGTCACGAAGCCCGAGCTTGAGGAAGATGTGACCTACGTGACTCTTCACGGTGACCCCGGAAATCCCTAGCTCCCGACCGATCTCGGCGTTGGTGTGTCCACGCCCGATGAGGGTCAGCACGTCGAGCTCGCGCGCGGTCAGCTCGTCGAGGGTCGAGGCGCCGTTGCCAGGGGCCGGTGCGGACGTGCGGTAGGTGGCGAGGACCCGCTCGGTGACCGCCGGGTCGAGGCACGCACCGCCCTCGGCGATGGTCCGAATGGCGCGGATGAGCTCCTCGGCGGGCGAATCCTTGAGGATGAAGCCGGCGGCACCCGCGCGCAACGCGCCGGAGAGCAACTGGTCGTCATCGAAGGTGGTCAGCACCAGCACGGGCGGCGGGTGATCGGTCGATCGCAGCTGCCTCGTCGCCTCGATGCCGTCGACCTGCTTCATCCGCAGATCCATCACCACGACGTCGGGCGAGTGGAGCGCCACCGCGGCGGGCACCTCCGCGCCGTCGGCGCACTCGCCCGCGATGACGAAGCCGTCCTTGCGCCGCAGGATGCGTCGCAGTCCCGAGCGCACCAGCTCCTGGTCGTCGACCAGGAGCACCTTGACGTCGGGCGCGGTCACGAGAGCCCGGGGATCCTGCGCGAGAGCGCGCAGTTGCGGATCGCGGTCCCGAGCGGGAACTCGGCGCGCACCGACCACCCGTGCGCGTCCGGGCCCGCGACCAGCGAGCCGCCGAGGAGCTCGGCGCGCTGCCGCATCCCCCGCAGGCCGGACCCGGCGCCGGGCTCGGGTCGCGGCACCCGGTGGGTGCCGTTGACGATCGACACGACAACCGCATCCTCCGCCACCCGGAGCCGGACCTTCGCGGTCTCGCCGGGTGCGTGCTTGACGACGTTGGCCAGAGATTCCTGGGTGATCCGATACAGGCCGAGTCCGGTCGCCGCGGAAACGGCCTCCGGACTGCCGGACAGGTCGTACTTCACGTGAACCCCCGCGCGGACGAAGTCTGCGACGAGTTCCGGGATGTCGGTGATGTCGGGCTCGGGCGCGACCCTGGCGGGCCCGCCGTCGAGCAGGCCGACGGTCTGCCGGATGTCGGCCATTGCCTGCCTGCCAAGACGCTCCGCGTCGGTGAGGGCGTCGATCGCCTCGTCGACATCACGATCCTCCTGGAGTGCCCGGCGGGCACCGGTCAGGTGCAGCAGGGTGATGCTCAGCGAATGCGCGATGACGTCGTGAACCTCGCGGGCGATGCGCCGCCGTTCGTCGCTCGCGGCCTGCGCGGCACGGCGGGCCACCGCCTCACGCTCCCGCTGCACCAGGCGCAGCTGCGTCTGGAGCACGAATCCCACCATCCATGCGAGCACGACGCCGGTGAGATAGGGCGGCACCCCTTCGAGGTCACCGAGGGTGGCCGCGGCCACTATCGTCGCGGCCGCCGCGACGGCCACCGGGACGCTGACCCTCGGTCCCGTGGTCGCCGCGACCTGGGCGACGGCGACGATGAGGATGAACGGCGCGATGTCGTTGGGTACGGGATCCAGTAGCAGCAGTGCCGTTCCGGCAAAGGTGGTCACGATGATGGTCCATGGCACCAGCGAGGGGCGCGGCAGCGGCAGGCCGAGCATCAGCCACAGGCAGGCGCTCATCGCGATCAGCCCGCCGACCAGTGCCCATCCCGGTGGGACGAGGGCCCCGCGCTGCGCAACCGCGGCGGTGGCGGCGGCGATCAGGCAGAGATCCGCCGCGATCGGGATCGCGGGCGGGTAGTCGTAGGGCAGCACCGCGATGCGGCGGTGTAGGTACTCCGTTACCACCTTCACCCCGCCAGCCTAAGGGCTGATCCGGCCGGTGGCATCGTGCCACGGGCGGCCCCGGTCTCCACCCACGGTAGGAGACGAAGTCGCGACCCTGGCATGTCGAACCGGGCCCGACGGCTCCGTAGCGTCAGCGGTACCGACAGATACGGAGGTGAGTTCAGTGTCCTGGAATGACTTTCATGCACGCGGGGCCGTGCTTCAGCTGGTCATGGAGCGGGCTCGGGTCGACCCGGGCGATCCCGGGCTGTTCGTCGACCTGCCCGATATGGAGAAGCTGTTCGGGGGACCCGACGGCGTCCTGCTCGCGCTCGAGCATCGATGGACCACCCACCTCGCGGCCAAACTCGATCAGGCGATCGAGGACGGTGCCCCGCCGAACACCGCATGGAACGAGCTGACCGCCGAACAGCCGGTGCTGCGGGCGCTGCTCGATCGGTACGCAGGCGGATCACGATCACTACGGGAGGCCCAGCAGGCCGAGCGGGGCATGATCGGCGCTCATTTCAACGCCCAGGTCCATGCCGACGACAGCGGAGGGCTCGGCCGCGGCCGACCGGAGTCCGGTGCCGCCGCGGCCTCGCCGCCGGCGCGAGTGGTCAGCCGATGCTGAAGGGCTGCCCCCAGAGGGTGACGGTGCCCTTGACGTTCTCGGTGTCGACGGTGACGTTGACGTAGGAGCGGGCCTGGGCGTAGCCGGCGCAGCCCTCGACGCCCATGGTGGAGTCGGCCCAGGTGACGCTGCCGGAGGCGCCCTCGAAGGAGTGCTCACCGGAGTGCGACTCGCCACCGAAGTCGTCGGCTTCCTCGAGGTCGAGGACCGAGAAGCTGGCGGCCTCGCCGGGGCCGATGGAGATGTTGCCCGCGCTGTCGGCGGTCATCGCGGCGTCGCCGTCCTCGTTGGCCCAGGTGGTGCCGCCGCCGACGTTGTGGCCGGTCTCGCCGCCCAGGGTGAGCTGGCAGGCCACGATGTAGCCGGGCTCGATGTCGCCGCCCTCGGCGCCGGAGCCGCCGGAGATCTCGACCTTCGCCGAA
>NZ_KK366015.1:0-9503 GCF_000686785.1 Rhodococcus sp. UNC363MFTsu5.1 | reverse complement strand
CGATCACAGTGGTCGAACTTGTCGCGCTCGCAGAGATTTTCGGGTTGCCGACCGAATCGCTCATACCCAAGACGCGAATCGTCGAACAGCACCTCCGAGACTGGGCCATACGGCACGCAGACCTGGAGATCGACAAGATCCACGCCGAAGCGGAACTTGCGGAGATCAAAGATGAACTTGCTGGCGCAAAGGCTCTGGAAAATGCCTTCCGCGCGCTTCAGAACTACCAGGCCACCGGAGACGAGTCAGAGGTAGCCGATGCCCTCGACACGATCGCGATGTACGCCGAATCGTGCACCGACATGACCCCCACAAAGCTGCGGATCGACGTGGTGGCGGTACTTGAAGACCTGTCGATACACCCCGCACTCATCGAGGAAGCAATCAAGGTTGCCGACCGAGCAGACGGAGGCAACCAGCCGACCAAGCTCGTGCGTCACGTCACCGTCAACACCCCGTTCAAGCCAGGCCGAACAGGAATCACCCATGACTAACTCCCACGCACAACGGCGCAACCGCAGAGCCGGCGTCGAAGACCGGTGGTGGAAGACCGTTCGCGACGCCAACGGCGCCGAGCAGTCCATCCACGCCGCCGGATGGGCCACCGACGACAAGGGCAAGGACATTCCGCCCGCCCGAAAGCGCTGGCGTGCCCGCTACGTCGACGACACAGGCCGCGAACACAGCAAAGCGTTCGACAAGAAAGTCGACGCACAAGCCTGGCTCGACTCCGTCACCGTCACCCTCGTCCAAGGCACCCACGTTGCACCCTCCGCCGGCAAAGGCACGGTAGGGGAGGCCGGTGAGCGATGGCTCAAGTCCAATGCCCACCTCAAGGCCACCACTACCGCCACCCGTGAAGTCACCTGGGCCGTGCACGTGAAGCCGAAGTGGGGGAGCGCCGCCGTTCGAGATGTCCGGACAACAGAAGTGCGCGCCTGGGTCGCTGAAATGGTGGCAGCAGGCACTGGGGTAGCGACCATCGAGAACGCGCTTGGAGCCATGCGCCAGGCCCTCGACATCGCGGTAGAAGACCGGCAGATCGCCGTGAACCCCTGCCTAGGCGTGAAGGCCCCTAGAAGGCAGCACAAAGACCGCGGATACCTCACCCACGCCCAAGTAGCCCAGCTGGCACTGGAGGTGGACATACGCCCCGAGGTGATCCGGTTCCTCGCCCTGACCGGCCTGCGATGGGGCGAGATGGCGGCGCTGAGGGTAAGTGACTTCGACATGCTGCGTCGTCGGGTGACGATCTCGCGGGCCGTGGCGGAGGTCAAGGGGAAGCTGGTGTGGAGTACCCCGAAGACCCATGAGCGGCGCTCTGTGCCCTTCCCTCGCATCCTCGTGGACGAGCTGTCTGCGCTCATGCGGGGCAAGGGCAGGGATGCCCTGGTGTTCGCTAGCGCCGAGGGTGAGGCGCTGAGGGTGAGCACCTACCGCCCTCGCGTGTTTGCCCCTGCTGTGAAGCGGCTGCAGAAGGCCGCGGAGGATGCGAGGGACGAGGAGAAGGCGCAGACGGGGGAGGCCGTCACCCCCGAGTTCCCCACCGTGACCCCGCACGACCTACGCCACACGGCGGCCTCGCTGGCGATCAGTGCCGGCGCCAACGTGAAGGCGGTCCAGAAGATGCTCGGGCACGCGAAGGCGAGCATGACCTTGGACGTGTACGCGGATCTCTTCGAGGACGATCTGGAAGCCGTGGCGGAGGCCCTGGACGTTGCCGCTCGAGCCGCTCGCTAGAACTACTGCGGACCCACTGCGGACCGAACGCAAGAGAGGCGCTACCCGATCTCTCGGATAACGCCTCTGACCTGCTCTAACTCTGGTGGAGCTGAGGGGAATCGAACCCCTGACCTCTTCGATGCGAACGAAGCGCGCTACCAACTGCGCCACAGCCCCGAACCACGCTCCCGAAGGAACGCTCGGCAACTGTAGCAGCCCGGCCCGCCACAGAAAAAATCGCCCGGTCCGGAGCGGATTCACCCCGCACAACAGGGGTTCGTCCGACCGCGCGGGAGGATCTCACCCGGGGAGGATCACGCCTCCCCTGGTGGTGTCGAGGATGGTCTGCCCCTCCGGGACGGACCGCCATTGATCGAACGGCTGCTCCAGTGCGAACCGGCCGTCGTCCTTCCGCACCAGTGTCCTGGTCTCCGCGTTGCCCGGGTTGTTCAGCGACTCGAAGTACTCGACCGACCAGTGGAACCAGCGCATGCAGAACAGCCGCATGGTCAGCCCGTGCGTCACGACGAGAGTGTTCGGCGGGAACCCGGGCTTGGCGCGGTGCCGGTACAGCGTCTCCATGAAGGTGCTCACCCGGTCGAAGACGTCCGCGCCGGATTCTCCCTCGTTGAACCGATAGAAGAAGTGCCCGTAGGTGTTGCGGAGCCCGGTCTGCCGGGAGATCTCGTCCGGATCCTGATAGTTCGCCCAGTCCTGTTCGCGCAGACGCGGTTCCTCGATCCGGCGCTCGATCAGATCGTCGATGCCGAGCGCCTCCAGGGTCTGGTATGCGCGCAGGTACGGCGAGACGTAGACGCAGACCTTCTGCCCGCCGAACTGCTCGCGCAGCCGCTCCCCCGCGGCTCTCGACTGCTCCACGCCGCGCGCGGTCAACGGGATCCGGTAGTCCGGCACCCGCTCGTAGATCCCCGGATCGATGTTGGCCTCGGACTCGCCGTGCCGGAGCAGCACGATCCGCTCCGGCCCGGCTCCGTCTGCCATCGGCGTCAGGCTACTGACCGACGACCCGGCGCATCTCCTGAGGAGCCGCCTCTTCCTCGAACCGGATGTCGTAGTGCTCGAGGTGCTCGAACACCGGGTCCTCGTCGTCCACTTCGAGCACCACGGCCCCCCGCCGGCGCAGCCGCGACGGGATCAACCGCAGCTCGTCGTCCTCGCGGGACTCCACTCCGAGCCGGGACCGGCTCAGGCGCGCCATCCGGCGACGACGGATCTCCTGCTCGAACTGGACCTGCCTGCGCATGTAGGCCAGGTACCCGCCGAGACCGACGAAGGCGGCCGCGGCCACCCACCACAGCATCGGCGAGACGATGAGCGCGAGCGCCGCCGACATGATCGTCACCAGGATCAGGCCGAGGACGGCACGCTGCCGGAAGCCGTACCGCGCGGCCCGGGCCAGAGCATCGGCCTCTGGGTCGAAGCCGCCGCGACCGCGGCGCTGCGGGACGTACTCACGAGCCGCGGCCCGCTCGTCGTCCAACTCGTCGACTTCTACTTGGGTGTCCATGCGGTCCTCCGCATACCTGGGGCGAGTGGCTTCGCGGCGCCAGTTCGGGTCGCTGCGGTGTCCTGAGGCGGGACCGCGGTGCTGCTGACGCGCGAGCTGGTCGCGGTCGAGCACACGGGTCGCCAGTGCTGCCTCGGTGGTCTGACGGATTCGGGGCCGACGTTTCGCCTGCATGGGCAGCAGGACGAACAGCCACATCCCGACCAAGGCGATCCACAGGATCGAGTTCGGCATACCGGCGACCTCCCTCCCAGTCGTCTACCAGCACGTATGACTCAATCAGCCCATTCAGGCTAATTGCCACGGCGCGCAGTTCCCCGCAGACGCGCCGACTCAACTTTCCCAACTGTCACAATAGTCACTCGCTCCAGTGGTGTTTTGCACTACCCGCCCCCAATCGGATCCGACGAGGTCGGCGAGTCACCCCCAGGTGGCCTTGCCCGCCCGGACCAACCGGTCGCTGACGGTGCCCTCGACCTCCTCGATCGTCATCGCCACCAGCAGGTGATCGCGCCACGCGCTGTCCACGTCCAGGTAGCGCCGCAACAGTCCCTCCTCACGGAACCCGACGTTGCGCAGCACCGCCTGACTGGCCAGGTTCTCCGGGCGAACGGTGGCCTCGACCCGGTGCAACCCGAGCGCGCCGAAGCTGTGGTCGAGCCCGAGCGCCACCGCGGCGGTGGCCACCCCCTGACCGCCCACCTCCCTGGTCACCCAGTAGCCGATCCACGCGGACCGCAGCGCCCCGCGCACGATGTTCCCGATCGTCAGCTGCCCACAGAACTTTCCGTCGAGTTCGATGACCAGCGGCACCATCCTGCCCTTGCGCGCCTCGGAGCGCAGCGAGGCGCACAGCCCTGGCCAGTTCCCGATGTGATGACGGTCCTCCCACGGGCCCTCACCGGTCGGCTCCCACGGTTCGAGATGTTCCTGGTCGCGAATACGGATACGGCTCCAGGCCGCGGCGTCGCGCAGCCGGATCGGGCGCAACGTCACCCGCCCTGCGCCCACCGTGAGCGGACCGAGATGCGCCGGCCAACCCGGGTGCATCGAGTACTTGCGCAGTGCTGTTCCCAACCCTCAGCCTCGCTGCGCAAGGAAGGCCACGTCGACTTCGTCGCCGGTCCGGACCTCGGTGACCTCCGGTGCGACCAGGACGAGGCAGTTCGCCTCCGCCAGCGTCGCCAGGAGGTGCGAGGACGAGCCGGGCGCACCGCCGAGCGCCTGCACCAGGTACTCCCCCGTCGTCTCGTCGCGCATGAGCTGCCCCCGCAGGAAACCCTTGCGGTTCTCGATCGAGGTGATCGGCGCGACCGTGCGTGCGGTCACCACCCGGCGCATCGGCTGCCTACGTCCCAGTGCGATCCGGATCAGCGGCCGGACCATCACCTCGAACACGACAAGCGCACTGACCGGGTTGGAAGGCAACAGGAACGTCGGCACCTCGTCGCGGCCGAGCTGGCCGAATCCCTGCACCGATCCCGGGTGCATCGCCACCCGCTCCACCTCGAGGTCCCCGAGGTCGCGCAACGCCTCGCGGACCTGGTCGGAGGCCCCACCGCCGACCGCCCCCGCGATGACGACGATCTCCGAACGGATCAGCTGACCCTCGACCACCTCGCGCAGCCGACGCGGATCGGTGCCTGCGATGCCGACCCGGTTCACGTCGGCGCCCGCATCGCGCGCTGCCGCTGCGAGCGCGTACGAGTTCACGTCATAGACCTGGCCGGGGCCGGGGGTGCGGTCGATGTCGACCAGCTCGCCACCGACGGAGATGACCGACAGCCGCGGCCGGGGATGGACCAGCACCTTGTCGCGCCCCACCGCGGCGAGCAGACCGACCTGGGCCGCGCCGATGATGGTGCCCGCGCGTACCGCGACGTCGCCGGGCTGCACATCGTCTCCGATGCGCCGGACGTAGTCACCGGACCGGACCGGCCAGTGCACCTTCACGCGGTTCAGGCCGCCATCGGTGCGGTCGAGCGGCAGGACCGCGTCCGCGAGGGTCGGCAGCGGCGCCCCGGTGTCCACACGTACCGCCTGACGCGGCTGCAACCGGATCGGTTGGCGCGAACCGGCGGCGACCTCGCCGACCACGGGCAGCGTCACCTCGACGGGCTCGTCGTCCTCGCCCCGGTTCTCCCCGCCCGCACCAGCGACGTCGACGCTGCGCACTGCGTAGCCATCGATCGCGGCCTGATCGAATCCCGGCAGCGGGCGCTCGGTGACCACCTCTTCGGCACACAGCAGACCCTGAGCCTCCGAGATCGCCACCCGGACCGGCCGTGGCGCGACCGCGGCAGCCGTCACCCTCGTCTGCTGCTCCTCAACCGAGCGCATGTAGTCACTGCCTCCCGACCCCACTAATGTCCCGTCTGCTGCAGTCTCTGAATGAGCCACTCGCGCAGCGAAGGACCGTATTCTTCACTGTCCAGGGCAAAGTCAACCGCAGCCCGCAGGTAGCCGCCGGGATTTCCGAGGTCGTGTCTCGACCCACGATGCACCACCACATGCACCGGATGCCCCTCCGAGATCAGCAACGCGATCGCGTCGGTCAGCTGCAACTCGCCACCCTGACCCGGGGTGATCCGGCGCAACGCATCGAAGATCGCCCGATCCAGCAGATACCGGCCCGCGGCCGCGAACGTCGACGGCGCGTCCTCCGGCTTCGGCTTCTCCACCATCCCGGTCACCCGCAGGACATCGGGATTCGTCGCGTCCGGCACCTCCTCGACATCGAAGACGCCGTACGCGCTGACCTGATCCTTGGGCACATCGATGGCACACAGCACGCTGCCGCCGCGCTTCTCCCGGACCCGGACCATCGTCTCGAGCACCCCGCGCGGCATCACCAGGTCATCGGGCAACAGGACCGCGATCGCATCCTCGTCGTCATCGAGCACGCACTCGACGCAGCCGACGGCATGACCGAGCCCGAGCGGCTCCTCCTGGATCACCGACTCCACCTCGAGCAGGCCCTGCGCCTTGCGGACCTTCTCGAGCAGATGTGACTTGCCGCTGGCCTCGAGCTTGCTCTCGAGCACCAGGTCCTCGACGAAGTGCGCGACGACGCCGTCCTTGCCCTCCGAGGTGACGATCACCAGCCGACTGGCGCCCGAATCGGCGGCCTCACCGGCGACGAGTTCGATGCCAGGGGTGTCCACCACCGGGAGCAGTTCCTTCGGCACCGTCTTGGTCGCGGGCAGGAACCTGGTGCCCAGACCCGCCGCGGGCACCACCGCCGTGCGGAAGTGCCTGTTCTTGTTGGTGCCGGCCTGTGTCATGAGCACACCCTATCCATCTCGTCCGTGCGCTCCGGATTCTAGGGTGAGCACGATGGGACCGCGGATCAGGGGAACAGGGTGGCATCGGTGACCGAAGTGACGACGAAGGCGCAGTGGCGGGCCAGGGTTCTCGCCGCGCGTCGATCACGCGACGCCGTGACCAGGGAGGCGGAGGACCGCGCCCTCGCCGCGGCGGCGTCGGAGCTCGGCGACGCGCTCGGACCCGACGCAACGGTCTGTGCATATGTGCCGGTCGGGGCCGAGCCCGGATCGACGGCACTCCTCGATGCCCTCATGCGTCGGGTCGGACGGATCCTGCTGCCCGTGGCCAGGGAACCCGGCCCCCTGCACTGGGCGGAGTACCACGGCACCGACGCCCTGGTCAGCGCCCCGTTCGGCCTGCGGGAACCCGCGCAACCGCACCTACCGCCCTCGGCGATCTCGGAGGCGACGGCGATCCTGATCCCGGCGCTGGCGGTCGACGAACGGGGGGTCCGCCTGGGTCGGGGCGCGGGGTTCTACGACCGAACCCTCGACCTCGCCGCTCCGGCGGCCCGCCTGATCGCGGTGGTCCGCGACGACGAGGTGGTCGCCGAACTGCCCGACGAGTCACACGACATCCGGGTCGGCTGGGTCCTCACCCCGGCCGGCGGGCTGCGTGCACTGGGAATAGGAAGCTGATTACCGGCGTTGGCACTCCTGACTGTAAAGTGCTAACGCCTGCCGTATCACCACCCAGGCCTGAGTACCCCGTGCGGAGGATCCTTCAGTGCCCACCTACTCGTATGCCTGCACCGAATGCAGCAACCGGTTCGACATCGTCCAGTCCTTCACCGACGACACCCTGACCGTCTGCTCCGAGTGCTCCGGCAAGCTGCGCAAGCTGTTCAACTCCGTCGGCATCGTCTTCAAGGGCAGCGGTTTCTACCGGACCGACAGCCGGGGCAGCGGCGGCACCGCGAGCGAGCCGGCCAAGTCCGATTCGTCGGCGTCCTCGACCCCCGCGAGCAGCACGTCGACCAGCACGTCGACGTCCACCGCGAGCGCGGGCGCGTCCTCCTCGGCCACCTAGCCCCAGGTTCTCCACAGCCGTCTGGTCCATCCACAGGCACCTCATGCGGAGGCGCCGACGGTCGGCCGCCGTCCCTAGCGTGACCCCATGGACCGCGCACCGATCCCCGGCAGTCGTCGCCCCGAACGGCTGGACCCGACCTGGACCGACCGGCTCTCCTGGCTGACCCGACCGGGAACGGCCAGGATCGCTGCCGGCCGCAGGCTGCTCGCCGCCGCGCTGGCCATGACCGCAGTGATCCTGCTGCTGCGCGGCGACCCGTCGGACGATCAGGTCGCCGTCGTTGCCACCGCCCGCGACCTGACGCCCGGCCTCGTCCTCGGCGCCGACGACCTGCGACTCGTCCAGCTGGGCGCAGGGGCGGTGCCAACAGGAGCCCTTCGCGCCCTCGACGACGCCATCGGCCACACCCTGACCGGGCCCGCAAGGGCGGGCGAGACCCTGACCGACCTCCGCCTGCTCGGTCCGCGTCTGGCCAACGCGGCCACCGACTCATCCGATGCCCGCGTCGTGCCGATCCGCCTCGCCGACCCCGAAGTGACCGACCTGTTACGCGAGGGCGACCGGGTGGACGTGCTGACCGTGAACCCCGACACCGGAGGACCGGCGCCCGACGCCCGGGTACTGGCCTCAGCCGCGACGGTGATCCTGGTGTCCCCCAACGATTCCGGCCGTGGCGCGCGCGAGCGCGTTGTCATGCTCGCGCTGCCTGCCGGCGAGGCGACCACGGTCGCCGCGGCCTCGCTCTCGACGGCGCTCACGGTCACGTTCCACTGACCACCCGGCCCGGCTCCTGTTGCCCCACCGTGCCCGGTGTCCATAGCATTTCCATATCCGAGAGCATCACCAGCCGACGGAACGGAGACCCAACTCATGTTGAAGGGCTTCAAGGACTTCCTGCTCAAGGGAAACGTGCTCGACCTGGCCGTCGCGGTGATCATCGGCGCCGCCTTCACCGCCATCGTCACCGCATTCACCGGCAACATCGTCGAGCCCCTGATCGCCGCCCTCGGCGGCTCGAACGAGATGGGCTTCGGTTTCCAGATCACCGACAGCCCCGAGACCTTCGTGAACATCGGTGCGGTGATCACCGCGGCGATCAACTTCGTCATCATCGGGGCCGTCGTGTACTTCATCCTCATCGTGCCCTACAACCACGCCAAGGAGCGGTACATGAGCCAGGAGGAGAAGGAGGCCACGGACATCGAGTTGCTCACCGAGATCCGCGACCTGCTGGGCAGCGACACCGCAAGGCATCGGAGCTGAGGACGCGGGCACACGCTGGGCCCGTATCGAATTCGATACGGGCCCAGCGTGTGTGGATCAGGTCGGTTCCTGGTCAGCCGATGCTGAAGGGCTGTCCCCAGAGGGTGACAGTGCCCTTGACGTTCTCGGTGTCGACGGTGACATTGACGTAGGAGCGGGCCTGGGCGTAGCCGGCGCAGCCCTCGACGCCCATGGTGGAGTCGGCCCAGGTGACGCTGCCGGACGCGCCCTCGAAGGAGTGCTCACCGGAGTGCGACTCGCCACCGAAGTCGTCGGCTTCCTCGAGGTCGAGGACCGAGAAGCTGGCGGCCTGGCCGGGTCCGATGGAGATGTTGCCCGCGCTGTCGGCGGTCATCTTGGCGTCGCCGTCCTCGTTGGCCCAGGTGGTGCCGCCACCGACGTTGTGGCCGGTCCCGCCGCCCAGGGTGAGCTGGCAGGCCACGATGTAGCCGGGCTCGATGTCGCCGCCCTCGGCGCCGGAGCCGCCGGAGATCTCGACCTTCGCCGAACCGGAGACCCACACGTTGCGGTGCAGCGGCGTCGCACCCATGGAACCGGAGATGTTCGCGGACTCCCCGCTCATGGTGACGGTGACGACGGTGCCGTCGGCGAGGGTCTTGGTGATGGTGCC